>CANGEZ010000228.1 GCA_947452875.1 Chitinophagaceae bacterium | reverse complement strand
TTCCACCCTTTTTCATAAGCAGTTCTGGCAGCTGCAACAGCTTTGTTCACATCCGCCGCATTGGCATCTGCAATAGAAGATAATTTTTCTTCATTAGCAGGATTTATGGTATCGAAATATTTTTTCGAAGCAGGTTTCTCAAATTTTCCATTGATGAACAAATCATAACGCTCTGCAATTTTAGCAACCGACTTGCTTTCAAGTGCAGGAGTGAGATTGCGTGAACTATCGAATTTGAGTTTCAGTGTATTTTTTTTTGTAGCAGCCATTTGTTTTGTTGTTGTTATTTAGTTGTTTAAAAGGTTCAATTAGTTCAAGAGGTTCAAAATGTTTTTTTGCACTCTATACTTTATTGAATTTTTGACCTTTTAAATCTGAAGTCTTTAAATATTCTATTAATTTAAAAATGAGGTTGCTGATTTTGTTACAATGATTTGAAATCAAATTAAATTCTTCTTCATTTATGTAACTATCGTCAACTGCTCTATACATTTGTGACCTCAATTCTCCACACGAACCTTTTGCAATGTATAGAAACTGAATAAATTCTCTATTCCCTCCTCTTTCAAAACCTTCGGCAATGTTATCCATAATTGAACCTGCCGAACGTTCTATTTGTGAAATCAAACCAAAGTTTCTTTCAAACCTTTTTTCCTTGATTAATTTCCTTAAAACACGATTTAATTCTCGGGCTTCTTTCCAAGATATTATTTCTTCGAATCTTTTTATTGTTGACATAGGTTCTTTTGTCAAACCTATTGAACAAATTGAACTTTTGAAACTTTTTGAACTAAATAAAATTCAATTTGAATTTTATTTAGTCGTTTGCAAAATAATCCCCCGACTGATACAATCCCGTCCTCTGTTTCATCAACTGCATTAAAATATCATTCGCCAAACTGCTGGCACCAAAACGGAACCATTCATTGTTCATCCAATCCTCGCCTAATACTTCATTCAACATCACCAGATAATGAAGTGCCTGTTTGGCTTTTGAAATGCCGCCGGCAGGCTTCATCGCTATTTTCTTTCCTGTTTTGTAATAGAAATCTCTGATGGCTTCGAGCATCACCAATGTAACTGGCATTGTTGCTGCAGGTTGAATTTTGCCTGTAGATGTTTTGATGAAATCGGCACCCGCATACATAGCGATATCACTGGCTTTACGCACTTTATCATAAGTACCCAATTCGCCTGTTTCCAAAATCACTTTCAATCTCGCTTCACCACATGCTTCTTTTATGGCAGCGATTTCATCAAATACAAAATTGTATTCGCCTTGATGAAATTTACCTCTAGAAATTACCATATCAATTTCATCCGCACCCTGACTCACCGCAAATTTCGTATCTCTTAATTTTATATCTCTTGTGGACTGACCTGATGGAAATGCAGTAGCTACAGATGCCACTTTGATACCTGAATCACCTAAAGCTTTTTTAGCCACAGCTACCATCGACGGATAGACGCAGATTGCAGCAACCGTAGGCAAATCGGGATACGCATCATGCAAATGCATGGCTTTATAACACAACTGCTTTACTTTACCATCTGTATCTTTTCCTTCGAGTGTAGTCAAATCAATCATGTTCAACGCCAACTTAAGTCCGTTGAGTTTTGTTTCATCTTTAATACTTCGTTTGGTAAATCGTGAAGCACGTTCTTCGACGCCAACTTGGTCTATTCGTGGAGTAGCTGTAAAATCAGGAATTGTTTTTATCATGTTTGGAGGATGATGATTTTTAAAAGTAATGCATTTTAAAGAAGTGACAAAGTATACAGTTGCTCAATTAGTTCAAAAGGTTCAAATGGTTTGATGAGTTCAATAGGTTCGTTTAAACTTCTTGAACCTTTTGAACTCCTGCCTGCCGGCAGGCAAGTATTGAACATTTTAAACATCAACTAGAAACAACAACTTCTAAAGCTTTCTCAATCATCACATCCACCGCCGCATGGCTATCTTTCGAATATTGCTGAATCATTCTGTTAGCTACTACTACATTAATACTTACACAATCATGGCCCAACAATTTACACAACCCAAAAATTGCTGAAGACTCCATTTCGAAATTGGTAATGCGATAACCATTATGAGAAAAAAATGCAAGCTTGTCTATGAAAGTTCTTGTTCTGGATTTTAATCTAAGTTCTCTTCCTTGTGGACCGTAAAAACCCGGAGCTGTAACGGTGATGCCTTTGTAAAAATCATCGCCGAATTTATCAATCAAGTTTTGACTTCCTTTAAAAATATAAGGCATGGTAATTTTGGTGTCCATTCCTGTTTGTTCAATAAAAGCATTGATCATATCTATCTCATCCGCAGATTTTTCATGTACATAATAATTCATCACATTATCAAAACCAAGACCATGAGTTGAGGCCACCAATGCATCTACAGGAATATCAGATTGCAGTGCACCAGAAGTGCCGAAACGAATGATGTTGAGTTTTGTTAAATTAGGATGAACGATTCTAGTATCGAAATCGACATTTGCTAGAGCATCAAGCTCATTCAAAGCGATATCAATATTATCAGGCCCAATACCCGTCGACATAGCTGAAATTCTTTTCTTACCAATATACCCTGTATGCGTAACGAATTCTCTGTGTTGCAAACGATGCTCAATGCTGTCGAAATGCTGACTCACTTTTTCTACTCTGCCCTGATCACCAACGATGATGATCGTTTCAGCGATTTCTTCGGGACGAAGATTGAGATGATAAATGGCACCGCGGTTATTTAAAATGAGTTCTGATTCAGGTATGACAATCACTTGCAAAAATTTAGGAAGTAAATGTAGGAGTTTTTGGGGAAAGGCATTAATGGTTTAAAAGGTTTCAGAGGTTCAATTAGTTCAAAAGGTTTTTTAAAACAAAAGAGCTTACCGTTAAATGGTAGGCTCTTGGAATTATTTGAAAATTTGGAGATTTGATAATGGTTGAAAACGTGGGCTAAAAAAAATTACAGGCCACAAACCTTTTGAACTAATCATCTACAAACGCAACGTCCCTTGCAGGAGACATTGCTGAGAAGGGAAAACCTCTTGAACTAATTGAACCTATTAAACCTTTTGAACAACACATAACCCTTAAACCATTCAACCCTACAACCCTTAAACCTTCTTCACCGCCGCAATCCCCGGCAATTCTTTCCCTTCAAAATATTCTAACATCGCGCCGCCGCCTGTTGATACATAACTTACTTTATCTGCAAGGTGGAACATGTTCACAGCAGCCACACTGTCGCCACCACCAACCAGACTGAAGGCACCTTTACTTGTGGCTTCGGCAACAGCCAATGCAATTGATTTTGTTCCATTCTGGAATTTTTCCATTTCAAAAACGCCCATTGGGCCGTTCCATAAAATGGTTTTGCTTTTAAGAATTACTTCTCTGAAATCGGCAACAGCTTTTTGTCCGATGTCCAATCCCATCCAGCCTGAAGGAATGCCATAACTTTCGCAATTGGTGGTTTGCGCATCTGCAGCAAATTTATCGGCGATGGTGCTATCCATTGGTAAATGAATATTCACGCCTAAAGATTTTGCTTTAGCTAAAATTTCCAATGCTAAAGGCATGCGATCATCTTCACATAATGAGTTTCCGATAATTTTTCCTTGCGCTTTCCAGAATGTATAAGCCATTCCACCACCGATAATGATATCAGTAGCACGATTCAATAAATTTTCAATGATTAAAATCTTATCAGAAACTTTCGCACCGCCGATGATGGCTGTGAAAGGCTTTTCTGCGGAATGCAATACTTTCTCTGCACTGATGACTTCAGCTTCCATCAACAAGCCGAACATTTTTTTATCCGAACTAAAATAATCAGCTATAACGGCAGTGGATGCATGAGCGCGATGAGCCGTTCCGAAAGCATCATTCACATATACATCTCCAAGCTTGCTTAATTTTTCAGCAAATGCAGCATCTCCTTTTTCTTCTTCTTTATAAAAACGTAAATTTTCCAACAACAACACTTCGCCATTTTGTAATGCGGCTGCTTTGTCAATCGCTTCCTGTCCGATACAGTCATTGGCAAATTCTACTTTCACATCACCAAGCAAAGTTTTTAAATGACTCA
>CANGEZ010000227.1 GCA_947452875.1 Chitinophagaceae bacterium | reverse complement strand
CATGATTGATGATTACGCATTCTTCAATGCCATATGTTCTTCTAACTTCGGAAAAGCAATGGTAAACCAGGAAGTGTATTTGTGATTGTGAATGTCCATACTTTGTTTGATGGCTTCCATTTTCATAAATGTAAAATCGCGGACTTCTGTTTCATCAGGATTTATTGTTCCATCATAGTGGCCAATGAAAACATGGTCGAGCTCGTGTTCTGTCAATCCGTTATCGAAAGGTGTCTTGTAAATAAAACTGAAAGCATGTTCAAGCTCGGTATCAAAGCCCATTTCTTCCACCAATCTTCTATGAGCTGCATCCATGGTTTCTTCGCCTGGCATTGGATGACTGCAACAAGCGTTAGTCCACAAATTTGGACTGTGATATTTATTGGAAGCGCGTTGCTGTAATAGCATTTCACCTTTTCTGTTAAAAATAAAAACGCTGAAAGCCCTGTGCAACAAAGCTTTTCGGTGAGCCGCAATTTTTTCCATCGTGCCAACCGCCTCATCTTTTTCATTTACCAGAATAACTTCTGTCATCACGGTGTGGTAATTTTTTATTATAAAATATTAAGTTGACTTCTCAATCCAGCTCTCATCACAATCATTGCTTTTGAATAATTAGGGATGCTGATTCTATCTTCCAACAACATAGCTGGTTGAGATTGTTTTATTTTTTTAAACAAAGAAAGATAATACTTGTAGGCCACATACACGCCAAACCTGGCTTTCATAGGCAACATCAAAATTCCTTCATAAGATTTTTTGAAATCAGTATCAATGTCGGCTTCAATTTCAGTTTTCATAGCAGCAGTAAAATTTCTGAAATCTACTCCCGGAAAATATACTCTTTTTAGGTTTTCAGAATCGGCTTTCACATCTCTTAAGAAATTCACTTTCTGAAACGCCGAACCTAACGCCATGGCATAGGGTTTTAATTTCAGATACTTTTCTTTATCGCCATCACAAAAAACAAACAAGCACATCAACCCCACCACTTCCGCACTTCCGTAGATGTATTCTTTATAATCGGCCTCATCATATTTATTCTTACTCAAATCATATTCCATGCTTTTGAAAAACGCAGCTACCAATTCATGGTCGATATTGTATTGATTAACTACCTGCTGAAAACTGTTGAGAATCGGATTTAAACTGATGCCTCTTGTAAAGGCATCGTAAGTTTCTTTTTTAAATTCTGCAAGCAAAGTCGCTTTGTCAAACTCATGAAAAGTATCTACAATTTCATCAGCGAAGCGAACAAAACCATAGATATGATAAATAGGCGTTCGTAAATCTTTATGCAATAAACGAATAGCGCTACTGAAAGAGGTGCTATATCTTTCAGTCGTTATTTTGCTACATTCACTGCTGACATCATGAAACAGATGCATCATAAAATCAATTATTTAAAACCTTTTAAAATTTCTTTTGATACCACTTCGCCGCTAATCAAAGATGGTGGAACTCCTGGCCCTGGAACTGTCAATTGACCTGTGTAAAACAAGTTGCTCACCTTCTTGCTTTTTAGTGATGGCTTCAATATTGATGTTTGCATCAACGTATTGGCCAAACCATACGCATTGCCTTTGAAAGCGTTGTAATCTTCTTTAAAATTGGATACTGAATACGTTTTCTTATAGATAACAGAATCGGAAATGGATTGTCCGATGAAAGTCTCATAACGTGCAACAACCTTTTTAAAATAATGCTCTCTCACTTCTTCCGTGTCACCATTCAAACCTGCAGCTACAGGAATTAGGAAAAATAAATTTTCACAACCTGAAGGCGCAACTGTGTTATCTGTTACTGAAGGTACGCTTACATAAAATAAAGGTTCTGACGGCCATTGTGGATTTGTATAAATCTCATCACCATGTTTGTCGAAATCCACATCAAAGAACAATGAATGGTGTGTTACGCCAGTCAGTTTTTTATTTAAACCTATGTAATATAATAAACTAGAAGGTGCCATCACTCTTTTATCCCAATATTTTTCAGAATATGTTCTGTGATTTTCTTCCAGTAATTTAGTTTCTATGAAATGATAATCTGCACCACCAATCACCACATCTGCTTCAAAAATAACAGCTTCATTATTTTGTAGTGCCGTTACTGAAGTGGCTACTCCGTTAGTCACATTTATTTTGTTGACGTCGCAATTAAAATGAAAGGTGACGCCCAATTCAACGGCGAGTTTGTGCATGGCAGTTGCAATATGAAACATGCCACCATCGGGATACCAAGTACCAAGTTTGATATCAGCATAATTCATCAAACTATATAATGCTGGAATATCTGAAGCCAATGCGCCTAAAAACAACACCGGAAATTCCATCAGCTGAGCCAACTTTTTGTTCTTAAAAAACTTACCAACGTGTTTTTTCATGGAAGTAAACACATCAAGTTTAAGCAAGCCTTTGGCCAAATCGATATCTAAAAATTCAGTGAGGTTTTGTCCGGGTTTGTGTACGAGTTTATGGATGCCTATCTCGTATTTAAAATGTGCTTCTTTTAAAAAAGCATCTAACTGTTCGCCACTGCCTTTTTCAATGCTTTCGAACAATTGTTTAAGCTCATCATAATTAGCAGGAATATCTATTGGCGCATCAGGATAATAAACCCTGTAAGAAGGATCGAGGCGAATGAGATGGTAATAGTCTGAAACTTTTTTTCCAAACTGATTAAAAAACCTTTCAAAAACATCGGGCATCCAATACCAGCTGGGTCCCATATCGAACGTAAATCCATCTTCACTATACATTCTACCTCTGCCACCGGGCATGACATGTTTTTCTAAAACAGTTACCTCCCAGCCGGCTTTCGCCATAAAGGAAGCTGCAGACATTCCTGCAAAACCCGAACCAATAACAACTGCTTTTTTCACGTTGGAAAGATATACTATTATACTTTTGTTTAAGAAAATTAATACCTGACAATTTCAGCTTTCAACAATTTTCTAGCGAAGTGGATTCTGCTTTTTATGGTGCCTAAAGGTTCGCTCAGGTAATCTGAGATTTCGTTGTATTTGTAACCTTCAAAATAGAGGATAAATGGATGTTTAAAAATTTCAGGTAAACGTTCAACAGCAGCTTCTATTTCTTTGAGTTTAATCTGTGATTCTGCAAGGTTAGAAACGGCCGTTTGGTTATGGTCTAATAAAAAATCATTAGGCGTGTTGTCGAAGATTACATTTTGGCGACTTTTTCTGCGGTAATTATTGATGAAAATGTTACGCATGATTGTGTACATCCATGCTTTCACGTTGGTGCCAACGCTATATTTTTCCTTATTTGCCAGAGCTCTGTACAAAGTTTCCTGGGTCAAATCTTTAGCAGATTCGTTATCTCTGGTTAATGTAAAAGCAAATGGTTTTAAAAAATCAACATTGCTTACAACTAGGTTTTCAAATTCTTTAGTAGACATTTTGTTTAACTTTTGATAAAACGAAGTTAAACGTAAACATTGAAAATCTGAAATTTTTTGTTTAATTTTTTTAAATAAATGTTCTACAAATTAGAGATGAAGTCCATCACTTCAGAAAAGCTTCTTTTAAACATAACCGGAGGTTGTATCTTTTTTTCGTAATTCTGGGTAAGTTGGCCGGAGATGATACAAGGTGTTTCGGCAAGGTTTTTAGATATATTGGCTAGAAACTTATCGAAATTAAAGTTTTGTCCTGGGCGGGTTATGTGACAATAGAGAAAATCGGGTTTCTTCACTTTAACCACATATCCCACATCTGCCAAGGGCACATTTGTACCTAGGTAAATGACTTCAATGCCTCTGCTTTTCAATAAATAATACATGAACAAAAGCCCCATTTCATGATATTCAGCTTCAGGAAGAAACAAGAGAATGGTTTTGTTTATTTTTAAAGGAGACGAAACACCCTCAATACCTACTATCAGTTTTTGGCGTATGATATTGGTAACCAAGTGTTCTTGTGCTGGGTTGATGTGATTGGTTAACCAAAGGATCCCAATTTTTTCCATGTATTTGAAAATAATCTGGGTGATGGTTCTTTCAATACCTCTAGCCACAATATAACCGCTAAGGGTTTCTTCGAAAGCTTTGGTATTCAAGTCTACCATGTGTTG
>CANGEZ010000226.1 GCA_947452875.1 Chitinophagaceae bacterium | reverse complement strand
GCATCACACTTAGACCTTACCCAAACATAATAAGTGGTATTGGCAGTTAATGAATTTAATGAAACAGTTGTGACACCAGCTGCCACAGATCCTGATGTGGTAGTGGTTGGAGCTGTACTCGAAGTACTGAAATAATATTCATAACCACTCAAAGGAGCAATGGTTGCGGCAGTCCAGTTGATGACCGCTGAAGAAGATGTCACTGAACCATAAGTTAGTCCGGAAGGTGCAGAAGAACAGCCGGTTAGATAACCATCAAATTCATCTGCGCCAATATCAGGCGCTTGTCCGCCCCCATTTACGGAGCCTGTAGGACCAGGTCTCGTCTGTCCGTCATAGTCTGTACCTATGGCTGCGATTAATACACCTCCTGATTCAATGGTTGAAGCCGGTAATGAACTGACATGCAAATCGGTTGTGGAAATGAAACTGGGATTATTGTTCTTACTGTTTCCATCTTTTGAAGTTGCTGTAGCCCAATTGGACAGCAAAGCCTGAGCAGCAGTATAAAAACCAATGCTTCCTGGTGTTACATAATAATTGTTGTAATCTACCGATCCTCCGGAAATATTTGAGTTAGCAATACAGTAAATACCATATGCGTTAGAAGAACTATTTGTATTGACAAGGATATTGTTACGGAATGAACTGATGGCAACTCCGGCCGCACTCATACCAAGATCAGCTGAAATAGAAGTAGCAGTCCCGGTAATTGATGCATAAGATCTTAATACAATGGTGTTGTGGTCAATACTCACTCCTGTAGATCCTGCACTGATCAAAATGCCATAAGATCCCCCATTTGTTCCTATGGCAGCGGATGTACTTGAACCTGTTATGTCACGAATAAAATTGTTATAAATTGAAATCCCACTTGCAGTCATAGCTCCTGAAATCAAAATCCCTACTGCGTTTTGACCTGTCGTGGTATATGGCTGTCTGATATCATGGATATTGTTTCCAACAACTTGTAATCCAAAATTTCCGCCTCCGATTTCAATGCCATAATTGGGAGAAGCATATCCTGTACCTGTCGGATCTCCGACCTGTATTTCATTTCCTGATATAAAGCCAGCATCAGCAGCCACAGCACCAGTATAAACAAGGTTGATACCTCTGGTTCCGATATTGCCTGCCTGGGTACCATCACCTAGTTTATTGTTCTGTATTTTCAACACACTGATTAACCCTGTAGCAGTTCCTTGTGCCCAGATTCCCTGATGACATCTTGTAATAATATTGTTTTGTATGACGATATTCCTGTTGTTCCCTGTTGCAGCTGTAGCCAAACTTGTTGTAGTCAAGGTATAATCAGCAATATTGATACCATAAGTTGCAGTAACTCCTCCTACTAGTCTGTTACCGGTGATGATACAATTCCTAACCGTATCGTTTGTAGCGCCATCTGTTGTAGATGCTGAACCCATACGAATAACGGCAGCAATTGTCGTGGCAGTAGTACCATAGGTTATGGTAAGATTTTGATTACCCGCTGTATTGGGATCATCTCCATCTATCGTCACATTATCTGCACCTCTCAATTCTATGATTCCTTTATTTGACACCGGAGTCGTGGTGGTAATAGTAAATGATCCTCCGCTGGGTTTGATTAATACTCTTGAGTAACTCGCAGAGCCGGTTCCACTTGATAACAGAGCAACAGGAGCAGCCGCTTCGGTCACGTTCGCCGTAATTGAAATGTTTATTATTCCCTGATGCCTTCCGGAATTGATAAAGGTAAAAGCTGAATCCAGATTAGGATAAGTCTGATTTAAAACTGATCCTGCAGATGAGGTAACGGAAACCTGAGCAGATATTTCTGTAGCACTTCCAAAGATGATTGAAAATAATAAAAATATTATTCTGAAATAAAATTGTGTCCCTCTAGCTAGTATTCTCATTTTGCAACTTAAAAGTCAAATCAAACAAATGAAATTTCACAAAACATAAATCAACAATTAGTTTTATTATTATTAACTGCTGTTTAAATAAAAATAAAATTTCAAACTCGAATTAGTATTGATAAATATACAAAATCTTAATAACAGAAATCACAATAAAAGTTCTTTTTTGAGAGAATTTTTAAGTAAAACAAGCTAAATGCTAATGAAGTAAAATAGGCAGCGTTTCCAAAAACCTATTATTATCTGAGATGACCAGTTTATAGTTACCAGATAATATGGAAGAGTGTAAAAACAAATTTAATAGAGTTGTATTATTATCAATAAACAAATCCCCTTTTTGAATAATTTGCCCGGTTTGATTCATGATTTTCCATGAATAATTTCCATTGGGAATTTTTTTGCCAATTTTTAAATGGATAATATTTCCTTCAACGGGATTTGAGCAAATGACAAATCCACCATTTGCAGCATTATCAACAACGACCATTTTACTGAAATAATAACTACCCCCATTTTCTACTGCTCTGATTCTATAAAACGATTTTCCACTTTCCTTTCCTTCATCTATGAATTGATAATTTATTTCGCGTGTTGAAGCCACCAATCCAATCAATGAAAATTCACTTCCATCAATACTTCTTTCAATTTGATAATGGTCGATATTGATTGAATGACCAACCTCCCACATTATTTTCTTAGCTCCATCTGTTAACAAAAATCCATTTACTGAAATGAAATCAACAGGCAATGCTTGTACTGTTTTAAAAACGATTTTAAATCTGTCTGATGCAGATGATAACAGATTATCATTCACATTGAAATTATAAAATGTAGTATCAATATTGCTGATGATAGTTTCAATGCTATTATACTTATCGAGCAACACTGCAGTATATTCATTGTTGCTCAAACCAACTGCGTCTATTCGTAACTGATAGTTTTGTATTTTCATGTTGCTCATTACAAAATGAATTGTATCTCCTGCTACCGGCATTGCTCTTGATTCAACAGCTAGTTTCTTTGAACAAGAGTTGATGCTGAAATTTTCTCCACTATTTAATAATTTCAAAGCGTCATGCGAATCATACCCATTGTTTTCATTTCCATCCAAAACGATAAAATTACCATCGGCCATTTTATCGTTAATTCCTGTAGCTGTGTACAACAATGTATTGATGAATGATTGAGGTGTATTTACATTTTCATTTCTGAAAGTAGCTTTGCTTCCTGTTGTTTTTGCGGATTCACTAAATGAAATAGCGCCTCCAGAATTTGATCCTGTTGCATGAACAAAAAATGCCTGACCAGATTGAATGGTTGTACATGGAATCGTATTGTTATAATTTGTTGTACCTCCTGGTACTGGCCTGTAACCATTTACACTGCTAATGGTTTGAAATCCTCCTAAATTATAGGAACCTGCTAATAATGGATCCCAAACATAAAATGTATTATCAACTCCATTGACAGGAAGATTTATATAGCGGAAATCAATAGCCGAAGCATAAGGATTTCCCACACTTTCAAATCTATTGGCAGCTACTGTGGTTATTGGTGGCAATTCTCCTGAAGCGGCTGTATACAATTTCCCTTTTGATCTTAATACTGTAGGCACAGGCGCTGCAGTTGAAGTAATTACAGAACGATCTCCTCTAACAAAAACAAAATATCCTTTTTTGTTGGCAATTGGAATAAGTGTGCTACTCACGCCTACCCATGACGAATCTACAGCATGGTATGTTTTCATCGTGCTGCCTGAAGGCGTATAAAAATCAAAACCCAATGCATTGCAACCTGCTGTATTCGTTCCTAAATTGCTTGTTATTGTAGTTCCAAATCCAGGATAACGATTTTGGTTAAACGAAGTAGCTGAATCTTGCCATGCCTGATTGATGGTTTGTGAGCCATTTACTGGAACTGATAAAAACTGCCAGGATTTAGCATGAATTGATCCAGTTGGTATATACCTTTCAACAGTAACGTCTCCATTGATAATTTTTCCGGTGAGATTACCTATTGAGGCTGTTCCATTTTCAGTAGACTTCAATGTAAGATTTCCGTTTGTATTTAATTTATACCCTGAGGCCGAAAAATTCAAAGTTTGATACACATCTAAAGCGCCAAGCAATGTAACACCATTCGAATTACTATTGCCTATTTCAAGATTTACAACTTTATTGTCAAGAAAAAAGTTTGCAGG
>CANGEZ010000225.1 GCA_947452875.1 Chitinophagaceae bacterium | reverse complement strand
CATCGATGCGCCGGGATTTATTGTCAATCGCGTTGCTCGTCATTATTATTTGGAAGCGATGAAGCTGATTGAATTAGGCATTGCCACATTTGAAAATGTTGATGAAATCATGGAGGCCACCGGTTTTAAAATGGGGCCGTTTAAACTGATGGATTTGATTGGCATGGATATTAACCTTGCCGTTTCTACTTCTTTATACGAAGCTTTTGATCATGAACCCAGATTTGAACCTTCACCAATACAAATTAAAAAAGTAAAAGAGGGGGAGTTGGGGAAGAAGACGGGGAGGGGGTTTTATAGTTATAGTTAATTTTTGTTTGGCGTTTGGTGTTTGGCGTTATTTTTTAATCAAACGAATCAAACGGAAAACACCAAACACCAAACACCAAACACCAAACACCAAACACCAAACAAAAAAAATTGAATTCAACAAACAACAATACTTCTTCAAATCACATCCTCGTCACCGGTGGTTCCGGATTGGTGGGCAATGAACTCATTCATCAATTATTACAACAAGGAAAAAAAATCAAAGCGCTGGTCAATAAATCTCCATTGCAAATCAGTCACGAAAACTTAACGACAATTCAATGCGACTTGTTTGATGTAATCGGATTGGAAGAAGCCATGGAAGATGTTGATGAAGTTTACCATTGCGCAGGATTTATTAGCTATTCTTCACACAATAAATCTCAATTATATAAAATCAATGTTGAAGGCACAGCCAATATGGTGAATGCAGCTGTGAATGCTAATGTCAGAAAATTTGTACATGTCAGCTCAATTGCTGCATTAGGTAAATTTATTGAAGACAAGCCAATTGATGAAACCATGTCATGGACGGAAGATGCGAAAAACAGTATCTATGGCCATAGCAAGTATCTCGGTGAAATGGAGGTGTGGAGAGGTATTGCCGAAGGACTGAATGCCGTTATTGTAAACCCAAGCATCATCTTAGGCGCCGGTAAATGGGACAATGCTTCAACATCAATTTTCAGAAAAGTATTGGAAGGTTTTAATTGGTATTCAGAAGGCGTAAATGGATTTGTGGATGTAAGAGATTTGGCAAAGTCGATGATCATGCTGATGGAATCTGATATCTCAGCAGAAAAATTTATTGTGAGTGCAGAAAATCGTTCATACAAAGATATTTTCTTTCTTATCGCCGATGCTTTCAATAAAAAACGACCTGCCCGGAAAGTAAATGAAACACTAGCTCAGTTTGTATGGCGTATTGAAAAAATAAAAGGTTTTTTCTCTAAGTCTGAACCAATTGTAACCAAAGAGTCTGTTGCTACAGCTTTGGCTCAGGTTTATTTTGATAACAGTAAGTTAAAAAACAGTCTTCCTTCCTTCAATTATCTTCCGATTTCAGAAACGATTCAATATACTTGCAGTGTGTTGCAACAAAAGGGCAAACCATAATCTTTTTGTTTCTTCTCCATCACCAAAATTATAGTGTATGAAAAAATTATTTTTTATCCTGCTGGCATTTCTATCTGCATCAATTTCTTTCGCACAATCCAATTCATTTTATATCACGGGTACGGTAATCAATTCAGAAACAAAAGCGCCTATGCAAGGTGCATCTGTATTTGCAGAGAATACTACTTTCGGAACGGCAACTGATGCAGATGGAAAATTCACTTTGCAATTGCCAAATGGTGGTTATGGAATTGTAGTCAGTTTTACCGGCTTCAACTCTTGGAGCCAGCGTGTATCGAATACCGAAAGTCAGGTGTTATTGGTTTCTATGACAGCAAAAGAAAAAATGATGCAGGAAGTTTCAATCGTTTCCACTGGTGAAGTAAAAAATGGCTGGGAAAAATATGGAAAAGTATTTACAGAAGAATTCATTGGAAAATCTAATAACAGCAATTCATGTTCCATTAAAAATCCTGAAGTGCTAAAGTTTTTTTATTCAAAAAGAAAAGGCAGATTGAAGGTATTAGCAGATGATGCAGTACTTATACAGAACGAAGCATTGGGGTATACTATAAAATACCAGCTTGATTCTTTTGTTCATGAATACAATACTGATGTTACTGTGTATACTGGTTTCCCTTTGTTTGAAGAAATGATTGCATCTGATTCTGTACAGCAATTAAAATGGACTGAAGCCAGAAAGAATGCTTACAATGGTTCCGTACTTCATTTTATGAGGAGTTTGTATGATATGCAATTAGCAGAAGAAGGATTTGAAATTCAGTTTATCGTAAAGATGAATGATCATGACACGGCGCTAAAGCTGAAAGATTTTTATGGTGCGCTTAATGTTTCTGCTACAGATAGCATCAGCCCGATAACTATTTTACCTAATCAGCCTACTGTTGGTGTCATTTACAGAAATGAAAAACCATCCGAAGCCTATCTGAAGGAAAATGAATCTGAACCATCAAAGTTTCAATTTTCAACATTGAATTTTCCTCCAAGAAAACAGATTTCAATAGAACAAAACGGTTATTATTTTGAACAGAATGATTTGACGTTTACTGGTTATTGGTCATGGATGAGAATAGGGGATGCGTTGCCGTATGATTTTGAAGCTCCCTCGATCCCCCAAGGGGGAAGATGATTGCGTTTTGTTGAGATAACCACGAATGCACGAATTGGTTTCACGCAAAGCTCGCAAAGGAGCGAAGGCGCTATTTTAAAATAATACTGTAATTGAGGGAGTAAATTGCCACTTTCTTATTCCTTATTTTTACTTTCTTATTTCTTATTTTCCAACCCCATCACCTTCTCCCACAACTCCGGAATCCTCTTCACCCACACTAATTCTTTCTGTTTGGTTCTGGCATCTTGTACAGGTGAACCGAAATAAATTTTACCCGCTTCCAAATCACCACCAACACCACTTTGCGCGAGTACAACTGCATTCTTCTTGATGGTAAGCGTTTTGCTCACACCAACTTGTCCCCATAAAGTAACACCATCTTCTAAAGTAGTTGCACCTGCAATACCAACTTGTGCTGCTATCAAACAATTTTTTCCAATTACAGTATCATGACCAATATGAATCATGTTGTCTAGTTTGGAACCTGCACCAATAATCGTATCATGACTAACACCACGATCAATCGTACAACCCGCACCAACTTCAGCATCATCTTCAATGATTACTCTTCCACAATCAGGCATTTTTTTATACCAAACCTCACGGTTTTTTTTGGTGTTGTAATAAAATGCATTGCCGCCAATAACTGCACCAGCCTGAATGATAACGTTATCACCAATAATGCAATGGTCCATGATGGTAACATTAGGATAGATGATGCAATTTTTTCCAATGGTTACATGATTGCCAATAAAAACATTTGGGTAAACAAAACTGCCTTCACCAATAATTGCTGATTCACTTTTTAAAGTTGACGAAGGTTCAAATGGACGAAAATGATTTACGATTTTACAATACGCATCAAAAGGGCTATCAACAACTAGCAATGCTTTTCCTTCAGGTGCCTCCATTTCTTTGTTGATAATAATATAAGACGCATCACTGTTTAAACATTTGTCATAATATTTTGGATGATCAACAAATACCAAATCTCCGGTAGATACTTTATGTATTTCATTGATGCCAGTTGCCGAATAATTGTTGTTACCGATAATTTTTGTTGCGCTGATTAATTCGCCAATCCATTGAATAGAAACCGGTGAAGGAAATTGCATGATTGAATGATTAGTTTTTTGTTTTGGATGATTTGTTTTTTTCTTCGAGATGGTTTTCGCCCCATTGATGCATAGAAGTAATAATGGGCTGTAAAGTTTTTCCGTATGGTGTAAGGCTATATTCTACTGTTGGCGGAACAGTGGCAAATGCTTTTCTTTTTACAACTTTTTCTTTTTCCAGTTCTTTCAATTCTTTGACCAACATTCTAGAGGTGATGCCATTGATATCTCTTTCCAGTTCTTTAAATCGCAAGGTGTCTTTTTTTAATAAACTGTAAATAATGGAGAAGCGCCATTTGCCTTTAAAAATGTTTAAAGTATACTTAAAAGGACAAGAAAGTAAAATATTTTTTTCCGCCATGATTCACTGTTTACTGCATTGGTTACAAAAAGTATATTGATATACAATTAAGTAACTGGTTACAAATATATATCAATGTATTATATT
>CANGEZ010000224.1 GCA_947452875.1 Chitinophagaceae bacterium | reverse complement strand
TAAATCGGTAATTTTCTGACCGACAATTAAAGCTCTAGTTTTTTCATCAATCTTTTCACCGCTCTCAAACATGGAATTCAAGTACTCTAGATTTTCTTTTGTCAAATGTAAATAGATGTCATCATCGAACTTTGGAATGTCAATGATGGTACCATCGGTCAATTTAATAAATGAATGAAAAGACTGTAAACCATATTCGTTTTCAGGAACATAATGAAATTTCAAATCAGCGATTTCTTTTCCGATTAAAGTTGATAAATGAAGTGTGTTCATAAAAGAGCATGATATTAATTCTTTAAATTCGGATTTGTCAATTTCATCGAATCGGCATTCACAAAGAAATTAAAATAACAAACAAAATTAACTCCATTGTCTTCCCCAACTTTCACAAGATAAATATTGTTTGTTGTATCATATAAAGACGGAATTAGAGAAACATGTCTTTGCCCTTTTGATAAACTGTCTATGAGTCGTATTTGATTTTTTACCGATTTTTGATTTTCAACCAGTATCAGAACTTTTGTGATTTTCTCTTCTTTTATTTGTTGACGGTCAATACTGTCTAACTGATGTTGAAATTTTGACCACCAGCCAGTTCCAAATTTATGTTCCAATTCCTGAATCATTCTATTGTTATAGTATTTAATACCATTGATTTTATCTGTATTTAAAAGGCAGCCAGTCAACTCAAAATCAAAGCTGAAATTATTCGCAAGTGTTTTTTTTTGTTTGAAGTTCAATGGCATTTCTCCGGCTTCAATGATTATTATTTTCCCATTGTCGATATCTTGTTTTGCAGTAAAAAAATTATACGGTGTGAAAATGCCAAAAGAAAAACGTAGCCAGCAATAAAGTAAAGCAACAAAAATTGCAGCGAAAAAAAATGTGTGTTTTCTTTTCAAAATCAAGCTAATTTATGAAGCCTACTCTTCTTCGTTTTTATCAAATCTTTCAAAGTTTTTGCCATTAAATTGTAAGATGAAACTTTTTGTATCAAAATATCTTTCTCCCTTTATCATTTTATATAGCTCTATTGAAGACAAAGAATCGCTACTGTATTTTCTGTACTTGTTTTTGTAATTGAAAATTTCGTCAATTCTTTCGTAATCTTCCCCCTGAAATATTAATAGACTTTTTGAATTATCATACTTGTATGTACCATTAGAAAAATTTAAAAATGGTCTGTTTACAAATGCCGGATACGTTACATCAATTTTATCTGTTAATCTGATAACATAAGCAATGTTATCGTAAGCCGAACCATCTGCTTTGTCTCCACCTAAAAGCAAATAAAATTCATCGTTCAATTTTATAATGCTGTCAAATCTCGCTTCAATATTTTCGGAAAGATTTGCAGCAAGAAACTTACTGCCTCTTTTTATTGTCAATATTGAATAGGTGATAAATCCTCTGGTACCGCCAGACCAATAGCCATAGCTATATGTCTTCGTGTTCTCTAATGATGCATTATTTTTCAATCCCTTTATGAAATCGGGATTTAAATTGTATTCGTTTATGAAGTTGACAAGGTCTTTCGTAGCGTTTTCGGTATAAGAAGAAATGTCAAAAGTTGAATAGGGGTTGTTTTCATAAATAAAGCTACTGTCATTGACTAGTTGTATTTCTTTCTCTATTTTTTCATAAATATCAGCTTGTTCAAATGTCTGTTTTTCCTGCAAAAGTTTTTGATTTTCTGCTGGTTGTTCACAAGAGAAAAAAACAATTATTAGAAACAGAAAACAATTATTTATCATAGTAATTGTTTTTTTTCTGTAAGTAATATTCATGTTAAAAAATTATGAGCTAATAATTTAAAAAAACAACATTAAATAGTTTTTTGGAAGTTGATATATTTTGATTTTTATATCTCCTAACTCAATAAAATTCCGTTAGCGTTTTCTGGACTGATTTGAAAAAGTAAAAACAATAGCAGGGTTTTACAACTATCAAATGCAGTAGTCAATTCATTATTATAAATTGAAAAAAATTCAATAATTACTTATCAAAAATATACGAAGAGTAATTTTGAATTTTTGTTGATTCAAACTTCTCTAATGATAAAAGATCTTTGTCTCCCGAAATTAAATGAGTTGCTTTTCCATCCTTACATAATGATAGCAAATAGTTGTCTTTTGGATCTCTGCAAACATTTACTATTGTTTGAAGTTCTATAAAAACCGCTTTCTGGGCAATATCTTTTAGCAAGGACTTTAAATTTTTATCAGAAATAATTTTTTTAAGCTTGGGTCTATTTACTACATCAATAAACTCTTGAAGCAATTCTTCACAAAATAAAAATTCAATATTATTTGATGAGATGAGTGCGTCGAAACCGGAGAATGAATCAGAAATTAAAAAACTGATCCAAATATTAGTATCTAAAATAATTCTATCCTTTCTTTTTGGCATATCGGCTTGCTCTTACTTTTTCAACTTCTTTTGTAATTTCTGTTATTGAGATAGGTGATTTTTTTGCATTTGCTCTGATACGTTTTACAACTTTCATGAATGTATCTTCTTTCACTTCACTAATAGAAATAAGATTTAAATCTGCCAGATCATTAAGAAGTTTTTTGGCCTTAGGATTTAATATTTCAACTTTTATTGTCATGTATCAAATTTAATACGTTTCATTCATAATCATCTGGAGATCGTTTAGACATAGATTAAATCTTCTTTAATAGCTTCAAAATAACGAGGCTTAATTCCATCGCGAGTTATTAAATCAACTTTTCTTTTTAATCTTGATTCTAATACATCTGCGAGAGTGAAAAACTCCATTCCTATTGGCCTGGAAAAATCTACAAGTATATCAATATCACTTTTATCGGTAAAATCTTCTCGGGTTATTGAACCAAACAATCCAAGTGCAGAGACTCCAAATCTTGTAGCTAACTCACCTTTCATTGATGAGAGATCGGAAATTATATACTCAAGTTTAGTCATAAATTAAAGATAATCAAAAAAAGACCCGAATCAATCTCTTTTACATCAACTTTTTCTTTTTAATCCTTGTAATCTTCTTTTCTGAATCAAGAAAATACCAATTGAAGCCAACAACAAAAAAGGATATAGAAATACGAAAATAAAAAAATTCACTTCGTAGTAAGACAAGTTGAAAATGTTTGCCAGATTAATAATAAAATCTGTACAATAGACATAAATATGATTTATGATTTCCATGAATTATTTTTTTTGATTTCAACAATTTGGTCTTGAATGTTCATTGACTTAATTAAAAAATACCAGATCATTAAAGGAATAAATACAACCAGAAAAAACACATTCATAAGCGCATAACTATCTCTAGCATCAAGGCAATTAATGAGTCCAAAATAAAGAGGGTCTGTTTTAGAAAAATATTTATGATTAAATTTTACATGATTTGTTTTGCAATATCTGGTGTTGTTATGGCAAATCCAGGTACATTTATTTTTTATTTTTTCAAACGAATTAATAGTTTTAATTCTGCCAATGTGATAAGACTTAGTATTACTGATACTTTTTACTGATTCGTTAATTACAATCATTAATATAAAGGGTAATAATAAAAGCCCTGTATTTCTAAATAATTTCTTCATAATGTAAAGCTTGATTGGATAAGATGGGGAAATCAAATCTTTTATTTTAAAAATAATAAAAAACCCAAATAGAATCAATCATTGTTTCGGTTCTTACTTCAATTTTGTTCAATACATTCTCATTAACGAGCTGATATCAATAAACATCCCACCAATATTCATCATATTGCTTTTTCTCTCTTAAAACTTAACTATTTTCGCACTGAAATTTTAAAACATACAACATGGAAAATAGTGAAAGCAAATGCCCGTTTACCGGAGCAACTTTAAAACAAACTGCCGGAGCCGGAACCAGAAACCACAACTGGTGGCCCAATCAATTGAAATTGAATATTCTTCGTCAGCATTCTTCTTTGTCTGATCCCATGGACAAAGGTTTTAATTATGCGGAAGCTTTTAAAACGCTTGATTTGGCGGCAGTAAAAAAAGATATAATCGAAGTGATGACCCATTCACAAGAATGGTGGCCTGCCGATTTCGGGCATTATGGTCCTTTCTTTATCAGAATGGCCTGGCATAGTGCAGGTACTTACAGAACTTCAGATGGTCGCGGTGG
>CANGEZ010000223.1 GCA_947452875.1 Chitinophagaceae bacterium | reverse complement strand
CATTTACACCTGTTGATTGATCAGTGCCATCAAAGATTTCCTGACGACATTTTCCAAATTGAGAATTATCAGCATTGGAAGCTGCGGCTGTATATAAATCACTGTTATTAGGATACATCAATCCAATGGAATGATAACCCATTGATGCTGCTTTTTTTACAATCAGTTTATAAAATTGAGGAGAGCCTGTGGTTCCAGGAAGGAAAACGAAAAGTTTATTTTTTAAAGGAAATGTATCAACAATAATATAATGCTGACTATTAAAACTGGTTACCATTGGATTCACGGTAGAAGGGGTAATGAATCTTTCAAAAATTACTGCTGGATTGTTGTTGTTACCATTACCGTTACCATTGCCATTTCCTGAATTGTCTACAGGTGTTTTTTTGCAAGAAAACAAAAGGATAATAAAGCCCAGATAAAGTAAATTTTTCATTTTGTAAATTTAAATCAAAAAGTAAAAGTAAAAATTAAAAACTAGTTGGACTCTTTAAAATTATTTAGAAGTATAAGCTTCTGATTACCAATCTTTGCTTGGAAAAAATAGGACACATATGGGTGTTCGATGTATTAAAGAAGTAGATTGAAGAAAGTTAAGTGGTACTGAAGAAATATTAGTGAAAATATTTGGCTGTTCGAGTTGAGAACACGTAATATTGCGATATTGCAATATTGCAATATCGCAAATAAGAAACTTCTAATTGCACTCATTCATAAAAAATCCCAGCTACCTCATGCAGCCGGGATTCATCTAAAACTTGTCTACTTATTTCAAAAATATTTACGCAATCCAGTAATTAATAATTTGCTGTAGTCGTTACACCAGCTGTATCAATAAATGTAAAATGATATCTGCCTGTGTTATCCCAATTGTAATTTACATGACCTTGACGATTGCCCAGCTGATAGGTTAAATTATAGGCATTAGCAGCTGGAGAAGTGAAATCAGTGATTACCGCATTTCGCAACGGAGTAAGAGGAGGTCTGACACCATGAGCAAATGCTTGTGGTAAAATCTGATTTTCAGGTGCAGGCGTTGTTGGGTCGATGCTCACTTTACCTCTCATCGAACCTACTACATAAGGATAGGTGGTGGTTCCATGATAATGATATACACCATTGTTATAAATATGTCCATGGCAAGTATCTAAACTTTGCATGTTAGTGCCATCTGGTTCTTTAGCTCCATATACCGCAAATCCATCCAGCGCAAATGCAATGGGCATTAATCCTGAAGTTCCTGACAAATGTAAAGGAGCGGCATGATAATGATAGTCATCTGCTTTTCCACAATGTCCGCCCCAGTTATCCAATTCACCTATAGCATAGGAATCTTCTCCTCTGTTATTCAAAGCATTGAAAATGGGAATACCATTAACGGCAATGGCAACAGCACCTTTCATGAAATTATATCTTGTACTTAAAGGAGTAGTTGCATATACAGGTTGTAAAGGAATACTCCAGTGATTGGTACCTGAATATGCCTGTGGAATGGGAACTTGTTGCTGCCAGCTTGTAATGCCGATCATCATGTTGTGACTGGGAATTCCTCCGCTGTTGACATAAAAATAAGTGGTATCCCAAGTGGTTGAAATGGAAGGTTTGTATGGTGTAAAGGCTGAATCTAAAAAACCTGTTGATGTTTTAGGAATACCATTTCCAGTTGGAACCACAGGAGCGGGAGAAGGTGTTGTCTTTTTACAAGAAGCAAAAAATAAAACTGAAAAACAAAGAGCCAAAATTGAGAAAGCAAACTGCCACTGCTTCCTGAAATTATTTTTATAAGCAAGGATGCTCAATCCATAAAAGCCAAATGCAATCAAGGCTAAAATAGCCAATTTAAAAATATATTGGTAATCCCAATTCGAAATGTTGCTATAATCAGTAATCAAAGGAAGGTTGATACCATTTTTTGTATTGATAGCTTTGATTTCTGTGTTGATGTAAGCTTTATCGTTTGTTGACAATTCATTTATATTCAACCTCCATATTTTTCCTTCCACACCTTCAATCAAAATAAATTCTTTGTTAGACATCAGATAATTGCCTACAATTTTCTCATTGTTTTTTTGAGTTTCCCATTGGTGAAGTGAAGCGAAATCATTTTTTGAATAATGTCCTCCGGGATGTGCAAATGATCCTGCTGCAGATACAATGAAATAGAAGAGAAAGGGGATAATTTTTTTCAATTTTTACTTTTTACTTTTTAAAAATTATGGTCTGGCGTAGCCAACGGTTATCATTGAAGTATCCAAAGTAATGCCACTCATAGCTGTTTTTAATACATCCATGGTAACTTGATTTTGGGGAACAGTCAATGTTGGTTGTTGTGAAAGCGCATAAACGGTGATGTAATAATATTTTACGCCTGGTCCTTGTGAACAAGGCGGCTCGTAATGAAGCGGATTGGCGAATGTATTGGCTCCGTATGTTCCAACTGTAGTATTGTTTTCTGGTACGCTTAATACCGAAGCCGGTAAATTATAAACCACCATGTACACATGATTGGGTGGTGTTGGTGTTATTGTGTGCATGGTAATCGCATAAGCATTGGTTCCAGCGGGTGCATCTCTCCAAGCAATTGGAGGTGCTATTCCAGTACTATCGCAAGTGTACAATTTGGGATACATGCCATTGTTTACAAAAGCAGAACTATACGCCACCAATTTGGAAACGCCAACAGTGAATATACCTCCGGTGTAAGTTCCCGCCCCATTGGTAATGGTAACTGTTCCTGTTGTAGCACCTGCAGGTACAGTGAATGTAATTGTTGAATCATTCACAACTGTATAATTAGTAACGGCTGTACCATTAATGATTATAGAAGTAGTGCCAGTAAAATGCGAACCGGTAATGGTGATTGTTGAACCAATTGCTCCTGCAGCCGGTGAAAAAGATTGAATAGTAGCTAAAATTGAATTACCGTTGGAAGGGGTGTTTTTTTTGCAAGAAAAAAATGAAAAAAAACAAATGGTGAGGAATAAAACCGATGATTTCATATTTATTAAATAAAAATTGAAAAGTAAAAAGTAAAAATTGAATGATTTATTTAAGTCTTGAAATTTTACTTAAAAATTAAAAGCCAAAATACGATTTTAGTCGTAGAAAATTGGCAGTTAATTTTTAAGCTGATTTTTGACTCTATTTTTTGAATTGGTTTAACAGTTCTTAAACTTTTTTATTAGACTTTAGTCAAGAAATGCCTCAATAATCAAAAACAGCTTTATAATTTTAAAATGAAACAAATAAAAAAGTCGAGAAATCCTTTAATCTGCCTTTTTTTTCTCTTATTTATTTCTGTTTTTTCGTCACAAGCCCAGCAATATGATATTATTTTAGGAAGACCCACAGACACTTCCATTACTGCGAGTATCATGTTTTACCAAAATACTGAAATGGTTATTGAATATGGCACCCAACCTGGTTCCTACAACCAGTTCAGTCCGTCATTTACTTTGCAAACCAAGCTTCCCAATGATATCGATTTAAGATTGTTGACACCCAATACCAAATATTTCTACCGATTAAAATACCGTGCAGTAGGCAGTTCGGGAAATTATAGTTACTCTCCCGAATATTCATTTCAAACCCAACGCCCTACAGGAAGCTCATTCAATTTTACCATAGAAGCCGATGAACATCTTTATGATAAAAAAGGTGTCACAAGTCTTTATAAAATAACGCTGGATAATCAACTGAAAGGAAATCCGGATTTCATGATGTCTTTGGGTGATATTTTTGGCGATGACCATTCTTATCTCGATCATACTTATACAATAAGCGCCGGCGAACTAGATACGTTACATTACAATTACAGACCGTTATTAGGACAGATTTGTCATTCAGTACCATTTTATATTGCATTGGGGAATCATGAAGGAGAAAGAAAACATCATTTTAATTATCCGATCGCACCTCCCGATAATTTACCTATTAATGGTACGTTAGCCAGAAAAAAATATTTTCCAAATCCATATCCCAATTCTTTCTATTCTGGAAATACAACATCAGAATCTTGGGGCGTAGACAAACCCGAAAATTATTATGCCTGGACTTGGGGCGATGCATTGTTTGTAGTCTTAGATCCATATAGATATGACAGTCGCTCCGATACATCAGCTAAACCAACAGGCTGGGATTGGACACTCGGAGTTCCTCAATATTTAT
>CANGEZ010000222.1 GCA_947452875.1 Chitinophagaceae bacterium | reverse complement strand
GAAACTTGTGATTACATACCATCAACTCACCTAAAAATCGCTGATGCCAAAAGAGCCGATATCGGCAACACATCAAACTACTATGCCAAAGCATTTTTTGAAAAATTAAAATTCGATGCGGTTACCGTTGCGCCTTATATGGGCGAAGATAGTATTCGTCCTTTCTTAGAATATCAAAACAAATGGACCATTGTATTGGGATTGACGAGCAACAAAGGCGCCTTTGATTTTGAAATGTTGAAATTAAAAAACGAAAATGAAACTTATCTCTATGAGCAGGTATTGCATACCGTTAGTAACTGGGGGAATCCGAATAATTTGATGTTTGTTGTTGGTGCCACTAGAGCGGAAGAATTGTCGAACATCAGAAAAATCATACCTGATAATTTCTTGCTAGTCCCTGGCGTTGGTGCTCAAGGTGGCAGCTTGGCCGATGTGGCGAAATATGGCATGAATAAGGATTGTGGCTTGTTGGTGAATGCGTCGAGAGCGATTTTGTATGCGGGGAGTGATACAAAATTTGCTGAAGAAGCAAAAAAGGTGGCGATGGGATATCAGGGGGAAATGAAAATGTTTTTATAGTAGCCCCCTCAATCCCCCCAAGGGGGAAGTTGCAGACCATTTTTAAATAAATAAAATTAGAATTCGGAAATTATTTATTGCATTATAGCCCACGGTTTCAACCGTGGGAGAACATAAAAAATTAGATCGCCGACCGTTAAAATGGTGGTCGTAAAGACATGGATTTCCAAAAATTTCTTTTGTCTTTTATTTTACACCCACGGTTGAAACCGTGGGCTATCAAAAAATGCTTTTCTAATTCCAGATTTATTTTGGTAATTGATGTTCTCACTTCCCCCTTCGGGGGATTGAAGGTGCGTTCTTCCCACTTTGGGGGAATTAAAGAGGGCTATACCGCACTCTCCATCAAATTCACCACACCCTCAAACAACCTTTCTGCCCATTTTCCGTACTCCTTCCCCGAAGGATGCAACTTATCTTCTGCAATAAATTCCTCCATATGACTGTCAGCTCTTTGCGAAGTGGTGATGTCTATAAAATGACAGTGAAGTGCTAATGCAATTTCTTTACAAGCATTATTATACTCATCTATTTCCTGTTCTATTTTTAGAATATCTCTTTCTGCTGCAAAAGGTGTTTTGCCCCAATCAGGAATGCTGATGACAAAAACATGATTTGAAATATCTCCGGCAAATTCAATCGCTTGTTGTAACAGATGTGTGAATTCTTCTTTGTAATTTTCAACTGATCTACCACGGTATTGATTGTTGACACCAATTAATAAACTCACGAAATCATATTTCTTAAGAAAATAAGTTTTTGAAATATGATCATTGAGCTCATCCGTTGTCCAGCCCGTTTTGGCAATGATTTCAGGTGCGATGAATTCATGTTTGTCTGAATAATGCTTTCTCAGCAATTGAATGGCTTGATATGGAAAGTTATCATGTAATGGAACCTGCTCACCTATTGTATAGCTATCGCCGAGGGCGAGATATCTGATTGTCATGATGCAATATAAAAAATGTTTAGTGTTTGGGGTTTGTTGTTTTTTGTTGTTTGTTGTTTGTTGTTTGCTTAGATCATTCCTTCTGAATATCATTTATTAATTGAAACAGACATTTTTTTAAAAAAATAGCCCACGGTTAAAACCATGGGCTATCAGATAAATTCAATATTAATTTGACAATAAAATTGGAATTTAAAAATCACCAAATTGCCAAATCATCTCCCCCTTTGGGGGATTGAGGGGGCCTAGTTCTTCACCACCGTTCCAATCTTATCCCTTCCCCATCTTACAAAATAGGTTCCAGTTTGTAAATTAGAAATATCAACATCAAAATTATTAAAGCCTTTTGCGGTTACCAGATTTTTTGTAAAGACCACCTTACCCGCAACATCTATCAATTGCAGATTCTTTGATTCTGAAATGGTGTTGGCCATTTGTAAATGAAGAATTTTGCTAGTTGGATTTGGAAACACGCTTATTGAAGGCATATCAGAAACAATGCTATTTGCATTTTTAGCCGTTACCGGACCTGCAATCAAAGGAGCAGTTCCACCACCAACACCTACTGCATTCCATGCATTGGTAGTTTGAATTACTTCATTGCTTGCAGCACCATACAAATCAGTCGCAGCCTGAATAGAAGCTGTTCTTGCATTGATATATTTTGATGTTGAAATGAGATAAACGGTCAACGTTCTAAAAGCAATGGCTTGAGCTTTAGCCATTCCAATTGAGGCAACATTGAAGACAAATCCCTTATCGTTTGTTCCACTACCACCATTACTCAACAAATAAAACCAGAAATTAAGAACACCACTGTTCGTGTGTACACCACCGTTATCAGCAGTACCGGTATACCATTTTGTGCCTAAATAAGTATCAGGTTGGTTGTATGCATTAGGGTTACTCATAGAACGAATGGTATAGAAATCACCACCGATGAGCCAATCTTTTTGTGTTGGTCTTGCATACCACTCGATAGCAGTTCCGAAAACATCACTGAATCCTTCGTTCATAGCACCGCTTTCGCCGCTGTATGTTAGATTCGCAGAGAAAGTTGTCAAACCATGAGTGATTTCATGGCCACAAACATCGATGGCGGTCAATGGTTTAAATCCATCTGTTGAGCTGCCATCTCCGTAAGTCATTCTTGAACCATCCCAGAAAGCATTGAAATAATTATTGCTGTAATGCACATAGCTTTTAATAAGAAAGCCATTCCCATCTATGCTGTTTCTGTTGAAATTGTTCTTGTAGAAATCATAAGTTTTTTCCGCACCCCAATGTGCATCAGTTGCATATTGATCTTTTGTTGTATTTACATTGTTCCAAACATTATCTGCATCGGTAAAGTCAACAGCACTTGCATAATTGGTTCCTTTTTTCATATTGTAAGTTTGGATGCCATTTCCTCTTCCGATTTCACGAAGTCTGTAAGTACCGGCATTCAAATCTGTAGTAATAGCTTGTGTTCCGCTAAAGGCTGTAACCGCAGAACCATTGGCATTGGTTTCGTGAATTAAATCTTTAGTACCAAGAACATTGCCGTTTACTGCATCAATATAGATAATTTTACGACTCATAGGAGCAGCTGCGTACACATCGAATTTATAAGCTAGTCTCAAATTAGTTGAAACCACATCATCTTCTCCTGAATAATATACCATGGTAGCTTTTGGAAAATATGTTGCATTGGGATTATTAGTTTCTGTTTTGATAAAAGCTTCTTCATCCGCTTGCTGCCATTTGTAAGTGCTAGCACCAATATAATTCAAAGCACTTTGCAAAGCGGCTGATTCAGACATTGATGCAGTTGTTGGTAATCCATCAGGAATATGCATTAACCATTTCCCATTCTGCAATAACAATCTAGAATTTTTTACGTGTGCAATATATACAGCATGTTCAACCGGAATATTGCTGATGGTTTGTTGAAAGCGGTAGTTTGTGAAACCCAATTGATCGGTTTCTTTGTTTATCAATTTTGTAGCTGCTGAAAATGAAGATTTGTTTTTTTCATCAATTAAAAAAACTTGGTTGTTTTTGAAAACAGGCGCGTTTGAAGCATTGAATTCTACCCAATCCACATATCTGTCTTTTGGATTTTCGATGTTTATTTTAGAAGGATTTTGTGCAAATCCATTCATCGCAAACAACAACAAAAATGAATTTGTAAAGATTTTTTTCATGGCATTTTAGTTTTAATGGAAAGAATTTTGTTCGTATTGATTAGATTTCTGAAGTTAAGGATAATAATGTAAATTTTAAGGACAAAATTGAGCTTACGATATTTTTTTAGCCACGAATGCACGAATTGTTTTACCGCGGAGAAGTGAGTACGTGGAGTTTACGCAGAGATTATTATTCACGAAACAATGATTTTTCAAATCCTACCACTTTTACATTTTACATTCGATATTTTACATTTTACATTTCTCTCGCAAGAATTGTTTTACCGCGGAGAAGTGAGTATGTGGAGTTTACGCAGAGATTATTATTCACGAGACAATGATTTTTCAAATCCTAAATACCACTTTTACATTTTATATTCGATATTTTACATTTTACATTTCTCTCGCAAGAATTGTTTTACCGCGGAGAAGTGAGTATGTGGAGTTTACGCAGAGATTATTATTCACGAGACAATG
>CANGEZ010000221.1 GCA_947452875.1 Chitinophagaceae bacterium | reverse complement strand
TTATTGGCCTTTGTAGGAATTCCGAGCAATGCCAATCCGCTTTCAAATTTTATTTCAGATAAATATTTATAAGGCATGTACACTTTATCATCTTTAGTAGGACTGTACACTTTTTTATATTCTTCATTGTAATTGATATCGCTTACAAAATTGAGATTCGCGTTTTTATTCAACCTCATGTTTACATTGATCACTGCAAAATTTGAGATATTTATCCAAAGATTTCCTTTGAATGCTTTTTCATAACTTCTTAATGGAAGAAAACTGATTTGTACAATACTATCGCCATTTTCTATCAACGTATCTCCCACAGTAAACTTGTAATATCTGAGTGCGTTTGTATTCAGCGGGCTCACATAAGTTTGATCAAATACCGGAATCCATTCAGCATAAATATTGAACACCACATAAAATTTATTTACGTCTTTTAGGAGCTCATCGGTTTTAAGTCCCAGATTTTTTTCTGAAATGGTAATTTCATCTTCAATTTTCGGATTTACAGAATGGGTAACATTTGAAATTTTTTCTGCAAAATACACCGGCAACTCTTTATCTTCTTTGGCCGTGCTATCGAAATGTCGATAGGTGTTAAGCAATAAACTTTTGAGTCCATTGCCATCAGCTTTGTCAAAATCAATATTATCAAAATCAAGTTCGTTTCTGGTATATCGCTGATAAGTATAAGCATTGAATCTAGAAGGATTGTTATTGTCTTTGTTCGCAATCACTTTTTTAATGAGGTAATTGTTTGACTTCCCTTTTGCACCAACAACTACATTTTCTAGTCGCTCTGTCTTGCGCTCCATTTGTATTAGCAGGATGGCTTCTGTTTCTTTATTGGGGTTTATGGTTAGACTATTATAACCTACACATGAAAATTCAAGAGAATCAACTTTGTTTTCAGCGCTTAATAAAAATGTACCATCTCCTTCTGAAACAACAGAAATGTTTGTGCTTTTTGCTTTGATAGTAACATTTTCAATAGCTCTAAATTCACTATTGATAACAGTTCCTTTATAGAAATATTTGTCCTGTGAATAAGATTTCCTAGATGCTATACTCACAACAAACAGCAGCAAGATAAATTTGAACCAGTAATGTTTTGGATAAAATGATTTCAATTACTCAGGGTCATTGTTTAAACTAAAAATGAAAATCGTTTAGTAACTATTTGTAAAAATACTTATCAAGACTTAGATTTTACCAAATAACTTGAAATAATATGAAGATGATTTTTATTTACCTTAAATATAATTTTCCAAATACTTGTCATCTTGCTTTGTTTTTAAAATCAGTTTTGCCACGTTATTGTTTTTTTAGTTTCATCGAATCTTTACAGCACTTTAAAATTTATTGATTTGAAACAGAAACTCAAACTACTGATCAACAAACTTCAATTGTTATTGAAGAGGAAAAAGATGCATCATCACTTCAATATATTTTTGTTATTGATTTATGCATCAAGTATCAACTTAATGTTTACCAATGAAGTTAAAGCCCAACCGCAAGTAAGCATTGATGTGTTTTACAGAGAATTAAGTCCTTATGGCACATGGATTCAAAACAACGAATATGGTTATGTTTGGGTGCCTCGTCATCATGATAATTTTTATCCTTATAGTACTGGTGGTTATTGGTTGTTTACAGAATATGGTTGGACTTGGGTTTCCGATTATAGCTGGGGTTGGGCTCCATTTCATTATGGCAGGTGGTTTTATGATCCTTTTTATGGTTGGGTTTGGGTACCAGGTTACAATTGGGGTGCAGCATGGGTAACATGGAGATATTGTCCAGGCTATTATGGTTGGGCGCCGCTAGGTCCGGATATAGGATATGATTTTGCTTTCAGCAATGGTTATTATTTACCACATGAACAATGGCATTTTATTCACCAGCACGATTTAGGAAGAAGAGATGTAGACAAAAGAATATTAGGAATGGGTGGTTATATAAAATATCTAAACGATTCAAAAGTCATAGATAATGTAAAACATGATGAGCACCAGCAAATTTCTTATCATGCCGGACCTGCAAGAAATGAGGTTGAAAGAATTACCGGAAAAAAAATAACGGCTCTAGCTATCGAGAATGCAACGACGCCTGTTCAATTGGTAAGAAAATCATCACTCAAAATTTATCGACCTGAATTACAATCAGAAAAATTGCAGCCGGCGGCCATGGCACCAAAACAATTTGAAAATTGGAAAGGCGCTGCCAATCCTAAGAAAGCTGATAATATCGAAGATCATCCACCTGTAAAACCATTGCCTGAAAAAGAAATTCGTCAACCTGATAGACCTATCCCAGAAAAAATATCACCAAGACAAGAACAACAGCAGCCCATTAAACAGGAGCCTGTAATTCTACAGCCTGAAAAAGAAATTCGCCAACCTAATAAACCTGTTCCTGAGAGAATAACGCCAAAGCAAGAACAACAAGTCCCAGAAAAAGAAAAACCTGTGATACAACCACGTCAACAGGAAATTCCACGTCAGGAAATACAACAGCCGGTTCCAAGAAAAGAAAACAGGCCGATAATAGAATCACCTTCTCAAAACAAACCCATACAACAAAGGCCGCCACGTCAACGCATAAACGAAACACCTGAAAATAATTACCAGCCACCTGTAAGAAAGAGTGTACCACAAGAAAGGCCAGTTTTGAAACAGACTTTGCCTACAAGAAAAAAGCCGAAAATGGCGGATTGATGAATTAAAAAATTTAAAATCAGTTAAGCGATAAAATATTTATTTAATTATTTTTTAAATAATGTCAATCCTGTTTCGGATGCAATATTTTCTGCTAGTGATTCACCCTCTTTACTGAAAGACCAAACAAAGAGTGAGGAAATTAGATTTTTCATTCTCATATTTTCAATCGCCTCCAAGCAAAGTTGTTTGGTAATCCCTTTTTTTCTGTACTCTTCAAGCGTCATGGCAGAACAGAGATAAATGGTTTCATATTGTGCGCCAATGGGTGTTTTTTCAAAGAGTTCCGCTTCTGTGATTTGATTTTCAAGAAAAAGCTGCATCAATTCGTTGGTGGTGGGAATTAGAATAATCCAGATGTAAGGGCCATTGCCGTCATCTTTTTCTATTAACGCATTTGGGTGCAATTGAAATAGTCGATTAATCACATCCTCGTTGACATCCAATTGATTAGGATCATTTTTGGTATCAAAAGAAGATTCAACTAATGCCATCATTCGCTCAAAATTGGAAAGCGCCATGTGTTTCAATTTATTTTAAAAGGAAGGATGAAGTTAGGTAGATAAAACGCTAATTAAAAGGACTAAACACATTTATCTAAAAACCTATTTAACAGTAACCGTAAATTACTTCTAATCAAGTCTAAAAATTTTATGAAATCTTGATAAAAATTAATACTTTCGGTGCCTCTTCATAAAAACACTTAATCATGAAAAAACTTTTACTGAGTTTGCTGGCGATTTCAATGCTACAAATTGTGTCTGCACAGCAAAGCAAATACTGGAATGCACATTCCGGTACACAAAGTATTGTTACCGATAAAGGGGTAGCAAGACTTTCTTTCCCAAAAAAATTCAAATTGTTTGATTTGGATCTTCAATCATTGAAGCAAGATTTGTTTACAGTGGTTGATAATGCTTCAAGTCATACTGTTGTGATTTCACTTCCTAACGTGGATGGACAATTAGAGCAATTTGAAATGGTGGAAGCTTCAAACTTTGAACCCGCATTGCAAGCTCGTTTCCCGGAAATCAGAGCTTTCTCAGGAAAAGGAATTACAGACAAATATGCAACATTGAAATTGAGTATTTCTCCACAGGGCATTCAAACGATGTTGTTTAGAACAGATAAGCCAAATGAATTCATTGAAGCGTATTCACAAGACCATACTGTTTACGCAGTGTTTGTGTCTCAAAGACAACCAGGTCAATTGCCATGGACTTGTGCTACAGAAGACAGAATCATGGCTGATGGAATTAATACACTGGTAATGAATTCAGGCGCGACTGCAAGATCAGGTGGCGATTTGAAAACCATGCGTTTGGCACAATCTTGTAACGCAGAATATTCTAATTATTTTGGCGCTACCAGTTCAGCACAGGTTTCATTGGTATTAGCAGCGTTCAATAACACACTTACACGTTGTAATGGTGTTTATGAAAAAGACTTAGCGTTGCATTTGAATTTGATTTCGAATACAAC
>CANGEZ010000220.1 GCA_947452875.1 Chitinophagaceae bacterium | reverse complement strand
TTATTCATTGCATTTAAATTAGGAAACGATTGGAGCTGGCAAAAAGTACTGGCTATTTGCCTGATGAATTACATGTACAAATTTACCATGGCCATTATATTGACTCCATTGATTTATTTCATTGAAAAACGAATTGAAATTTATGTGGGAAAAGACACCGCCCATAAAATGAAAAGAGTGGCGATGGGTCAGGAAGAAGATGCGTTTATGAATATTCCGACGGCGGGGTAAGTCGCTGCGCTAGTTTAAAGGTTTAATGGTTTAAGTCGCTTCGCTAGTTTGAGGGTTAATGAAAATTGTTTGTTCAAAATGTTCAATAAGTTCAAAAGGTTCGTTTAGCCGACCAAAACATCTTGAACTTATTGAACATTTTGAACCTTTTAAACAATTGTTTATTTTGCGCCAACATTTTTTTAATAAGTCATGAAAAAACTACTACTATCCCTATCAGCAATTGCTTTTTTAGCTTCTTGCTCATCGAAAAAAGACAACACTATTTCTTTTGAAAACATGGAATGGATTGATCTTTCTTACGCCTACGATAGTTCTACTTTATACTGGCCAAATAATGTAAAAAGCTTTGAACACACTACAGAAGCTGAAGGCATTACTCCTTTGGGATTTTTTTATTCATCCTACAGCATTTGTACTCCCGAACATGGTGGTACACATTTAGATGCGCCTATACACTTTGCTGCCAACAAGCTAACAGTTGATGAAATTCCCATGAGCAGCTTAACAGGCAATGCCATTGTAATTGATGTTTCAAAAAACGCATTAGCAAATCGCGACTATCAGGTAAGTATAGCCGATATTGAAAATTGGGAAAAAGAAAATGGACAAATTGCGGAAAATACAATCGTCATTTTCAAAACAGGATACGGACAATATTATCCCGACCGTGCTAAATATTTCGGCACACCGAATAAAGGCCCTGAAGCCATTCCTTTATTGCATTTCCCTGGCATCGACCCTGAAACTACAAAATGGTTAGTCGAAAACAGAAAGATTAAAGCCATGGGATTGGATACTCCAAGCATGGATTATGGACAATCAAAAGATTTTAAAACCCATCAGATTCTTTTAGGTGCAAACAAACCAGGATTTGAGAATGTGGCCAACCTTGATAAATTACCTGCCAAAGGCATATACATTGTTGCACTTCCCATGAAAATCGGAAAAGGAAGTGGTGCGCCGTTGAGGATTGTGGCGGGAATCAAAAACAAATAATCGTTCAACAGGTTTAAAAGGTTCAATTAGTTCAAAAGGTTGTTTTCGTCTAAAAAAACTAATTGAACTGTTTGAACTTATTGAACCTTTTAAACAAAAATATTATGAAAATCTTCTTCTTTCTCGCAACTGCAACTCTCCTTCTAACAGCATCCTCTAACGCTCAAATTACCTACGTTGCCAATCTCAAAAAAGTAGAAACCATCGTTGCTGAAAATTCTAGTTTTTTAAATGATTGCTACAAGCGATTTCATGAATTTCCCGAGTTAAGTACTAAAGAAGTAAATACCGCGGCTTTCTTAAAAAGCACCATAAAATCTTATGGCTATTCAATTGTAGATTCTTTGGGTTATCAAAGCTTCGCTGCTGTTTTAAAAAATGGCAAGGGACCTGTTATCATGTACCGAACAGATATGGATGGACTTCCTGTTAAAGAAGAAACTTCACTCCCCTTTGCCAGTAAAGCCACAGGTATTAAAGACAATGAAACCTATCCTGTGATGCAGGCTTGCGGTCACGACATACACATGAGCTCATGGCTGGGTTTAGCAAAAGTGTTGTCTCAAATGAAAAACGACTGGAAAGGAACCGTTATTTTTTTAGCACAATCCGCAGAAGAAACCGCACAAGGTGCCAAGAAAATAGTTTCCTCAGATAATTATAAATTATTACCAAAAGCCACCTATCAGTTAGCCGTACACGACCATGCTGAATTGCAAGTGGGCGAAGTAGGCTTTTGTGATGAATTTGAAATGGCAGCAGTTGATATGATGAACATTACCATTTACGGTAAAGGCGGACATGGAGCTGCACCTCAAAGATGTATTGATCCTGTTGTATTAGCCGCCCAATACATTACAGAAATTCAAACCATCATCAGCAGAAACCTTGCTCCCATCGATCCTGGTGTGATTACTGTTGGCGCCATCAACGGCGGTACCATTGGCAATGTCATTCCCAATCAAGTGGTATTGAAATTAACCATCCGAACTTTCAGTAAAGAAAGCCGTGATATCATCATGAAACGCTTGAAAGAAATCGGTGATAATTTGGCCAAAGCTGCTGGTTTACCTGAAACGATGTTGCCAAAATATGATTTACTCGACATGAGTATTCCTTCTGTTTATAACAATCCTGAACTTGGGAAATTATTGAAAGATTGTTTTAATAAATACATTGGTACCGCATCTGTGGTGAAAATAAAACCGATGATGATTGGTGAAGACTTCAGCGTTTATGGTAGACAGTCAGATAGTATTCCTTCTTACATTTTATGGATGGGGACTTTGTCTAAAGAGAGAAAAGAAAAGTCATTGCAAAACAATACAGATATACCTGCCTTACATACTTCAAAATTTGCACCGGATTACGAGCAATGCATTCCTATGAATGTCATCATGATGAGCGCTGCAATGCTGGAATTATTTAATAAAGGAAGTAAATAAGCTGGATAAAAAATAATACGAGGTTGAACAGTAATATCCATTTAGGAACGGCTATTTCTTTTTTGAAAAAATAGACAATCAGACTACTCAATAAAAAGATAAAATTAAAAAGAATGGCTCCGTAACCCAATATAATCAATGTGCTTTCCAAAGGTTGAAAGCCCAAAACATTGGGATTTTTTCCTGCTTTGTCTGCATTGATTTCTATGTAACGAAAAATGACAGAAGCAATAAAGCAAATGTTACAAATGAAAATTATTTTGGAAAAAAATCTCATCAGATAGTGTTATTAGAATTCGTTCCTGGCAACATCGGCACAAATGAAAAATCGCTGAAGACTTCCTCTTCGTAAGTTCCATCTTCATTTTTAGTTATGCGGTACATTTTATGATGTTCATCTTCTGCAAGAGGAACTACCATAATACCTCCAGGTTTCAACTGTTCTATCAATTTAGGTGGAATAAACGGCGCCCCACAAGTAATGATAATTTTATCAAATGGCCCATAACTAGGCAACCCTTTGAAACCATCATCATAAAAAAACTTGAGTCCCATTTCAGGATATCTTTTTCTTAAATTGAAACTCTTTGTTTTTTTAAACAACTCTCTTTGTCTTTCAATAGAAAAAACTCGAGCTCCCATTTCTGCAAGGATTGTCGCTTGATACATACTGCCGGTTCCTATTTCAAGAATCTTATCATGACGATTTACTTTCAACAATTGAGATTGAAAGGCAACTGTGTAAGGCTGAGAAATGGTTTGTTGAGCTGCAATTGGAAATGCACGATCTTCATAAGCTATGTTTTCAAATTCCTTATCAAAGAAAAAATGACGAGGCACTTCCATCATAGCGCGAAGCACATTTTCATCTGTAATTCCTTTTTCACGAATGCTTTCAATTAATGACTTTCTCATGCTCTTGTGCCTGAGTGTATCTTCATGAGCGGAACTTTCATTTTTCTCCTCACCTAAAAACAATTCTATCCTCATTTTAATTTCAATTCATTTATGATACGATCAATTTTCTCATCCAGCATTTTCTCGGCTCCGTCAAATGCAGCAGCGTTGGCAATTTTGGTATTTACACTGAAATAGAATTTAATTTTAGGTTCTGTTCCACTTGGACGGGCAGAAATTTTAGAGCCATCTTCTAATTCAAATTGCAACACATTGCTTTTGGGTAATTCAATTGTCCATGAAGTGCCATCAACCAAATTCTTTCCAATTTTCAATTCATAATCCAGCAAGTTCACCACCGGAATACCATCAATTGTTTTTGGCGGATTGTTTCTAAAACCTTCCATCATTGCCGCAATTTCAGCAGCACCATTCATACCTTTTTTAGTAATGCTAACTAAGTTCTCTTTATAAAAACCATATTGAACATATAAATCAAGAAGCTTGTCGAACAAACTTCTTCCTTTGTTTTTTTCATAAGCCGCCATTTCGCAAATAATGGTTACCGCACTTACGGCGTCCTTATCACGAATATCATTGCCAATCATCAAACCAAAACTTTCTTC
>CANGEZ010000219.1 GCA_947452875.1 Chitinophagaceae bacterium | reverse complement strand
TTTTTTGTTGGGTTACTAGGATTCGAACCTAGACAGACAGAATCAAAATCTGTAGTGCTACCTTTACACAATAACCCAATCATTTTCCAAAAATTAAATTTTGGATTGCAAAAATAAGGTTTTACAAAGATGTTCCAAAAGTTTTTTGAAATTTAATCAGGGTTTTTATTGCTGATTTATAATTTTTAGAAGAAATCAGAAAATTATACGTTTTCTGCATCTTCTTTTTCTTTCATATCTTTTATCAAATCCAGTGCTTCAGAAACCACATCACACATTATGGTGATTAAAGAGCCTGTTTTTGCAGTATTGTAAGCATGCATGATGGCTTCTTTTTCATTATAAATGATCGTAAGTGGAATTTCTCTGGGTTTGGTTTCATTGATGCCTTCTACAAGTAATTGAACCATTTCTTCAGCTGCTCTGCCTCTTAAATGCTTATCCTGACGAATTATAATTTCATCAAAATTTCTACCCGAAATTCTACCCAATTCCCTTATGTCGTCATCTCTTCTGTCGCCAGTGCCACTGATGATGCCCACTTTAGGTGTTCCTTCCATTTTACTTACAAAATCGCAAAGCAATTCAAGTCCGGCAGGGTTATGCGCAAAATCTACTAAAAATTTAAAGTTCTTAAAATGAAACATATTCAACCTGCCTGGTGTTTGTAATACAGAAGGGATGAATGTTTGTAATGCTAGTTTGATATCATCAATGCTGATGTTTCTCCAGAAATAAGATCCCAAAACAGCAGGCAAGCAATTCATAATATTATGTAATGCTTTTCCGCCGTAGGTAATGGGCACATCGGCAACTTTAATCACCCTGATTTTCCAGGTGCCTTTCATGATGCTGATATAACCATTTTCAAAAACAGCAGCGTAGCCACCTTTTTTACAATGACTGATAATTCGAGGATTGTTTTCATCCATGCTGAAGAATGCCACATTGCAATCCAAACCTTCTTTCATATTGTACACCAAATCATCATCAGCGTTTAGAATGGCATAACCTTGTGGCAAAACGGTTTCAGGAACTACTGCTTTAACTTTAGCCATTTGTTCCATATTTTCTATTCCACCAAGTCCAATATGATCTGCACTGATATTAGTGACAATGGCTACATCACAATGTCGAAAGGCCAATCCGCTTTTTAAAATACCACCTCTTGCACATTCCAACACAGCGAAATCTACTGTTGGGTCTTTCAATACAAAATTGGATGATATAGGTCCAGTGCAATCACCTTTCATCATCATCTGATTTTGAATGTACACGCCATCGCTGGTGGTGTAGCCAACTTTATAGCCTGCTGTTTTTGCAATATGAGCTGTGATTCTGGTTGTTGTTGTTTTGCCATTGGTACCAGTAATGGCGATAATAGGAATGGTACCTGCACTTCCTTTTGGAAATAGCATATCTACAACAGGCTCAGCCACATTTCTAGGCAATCCAACCGATGGATCAATATGCATTCTAAATCCAGGTGCGGCGTTGACTTCTAATATACAACCACCATTTTCGGTTACGGGTGTACGTAAGTCGGTAGCCATGATGTCTATACCACAAATGTCTAGTCCAATGATATTTGCTATTCGTTCGCACATGATGATATTGGCGGGATGCACTTCATCCGTAACGTCAGTGCTGGTACCGCCTGTAGATAGATTGGCGGTGGGTTTGAGCAACACCTGCTCACCGTTAGTTGGAACTGTTTCTAAAGTATAACCTTTATCATCAAGCATTTTTTGTGTAAACTGATCAACCGTAATTTGAGTCAGTACTTTCTCATGACCATAACCTCTTCTTGGGTCTTTATTCACTTCATCAATCAATTCTTGAATATTGCTTTTTCCATCACCAATAACAGCAGCGGGTGTACGAAGTGCTGCACAAATGAATTTATAATTGATAACCAAAATTCGATAATCAACGCCGGTGATGTATTTTTCTACAATAACAGATCTGCTGTAGGTTTTAGCGGCTTCAAATGCCACCTTCGCTTGCTCCCAATTGATGATATTAGTTGTATTGCCTTTGCCATGGTTGCCATCAATAGGTTTGATAACAATTGGATAGCCAATTCTATCAATGGTAGCGGCAAGGCCTTCTTCTGTTCTTACCACATCGCCTGTAGGAACAGGTATTTGTGCAGCACCTAACAACAATTTCGTTTCTTCTTTATCACAAGCTATATCAACAGCAATGTTGCTGGTGGTGCTGGCAATGGTAGCTCTGATTCTTTTTTGGTGCACACCATAACCAAGTTGAACCAATGAATGTTTATTTAATCTGATAAATGGAATGCCTCTTTTAGCGGCTTCGTCGACTATACATCCGGTGCTTGGGCCTAAGCGCGTTTCTTCTCTGATTTCTCTGAGTCTCATGATATCTGCCGGGAGGTCATAATCAATACCATCTACAAGAGCCTGCGCCAATGATACGGATGCTTTGGCCGCAAACACACCTGCTTCTTCTTCTATATAACTGAAACATACAAAATATTCTCCTTCATTTCCGGTTCCTCTGGTTCGTCCAAAACCTGTTTCCATTCCTGCAAGCGTTTGCATCTCCAAAGCAATATGTTCAATCACATGGCCCATCCAAGTCCCTTCTTTTACTCTTTCAAAAAAACCACCTCTTTTGCCAACACTACAACGATGTTCAATCATAGTTGGAAACATCGCTTCAAGTCTTTCTCCAAATCCATCGATTTTATTGGTGGGCGACTGTTCAAGTGCTTCCAAATCTAGTTTCATTTGTATTAATTTACCACGACGCACACTCCAATAATTTGGACCTCTGAGAACTTTTATCTCCTTTATTTTCATTTTTAAAATGTTTTATTTGGAAATATAAATCAATAGCGTGGTCTTGCAAAAAATATATTCTAGCATTGAATTTCATCAAATAATTTTCGCAATTATTATCGTTCGACTAATTAATTCACATCGCTGTATAACATTTCGTCCAAATTGTTTTTTTTAAAGTACTATTTTTGCCATCATCTAAAAAAAATCAAATGCAAATTCCCCAAGGAAAACTATTGGCAATCGGTGGTGCAGAAGATAAAGGCACAAATTTAGAAACCGGAGAAATACACAGAAACAATCTTAATTTTTTTGAACTAGGTATTTTAAAAAGATTTGTTCAGGAAGTGGGAGGTACTGATAAGCGAATTGAAGTCATTACTACCGCCAGTATGATTCCTGTAGAAGTTGGCGATAATTATTTCAGTGCATTTGGAAAAATTGGATGTAGCAATATTGGTTTGATGCATATCCGAAATCGTGCCGAAGCCATGAATCAGGAATATGTTGACAGAATAAAAAACTGTGATGGAGTGATGTTTAGTGGAGGTAATCAAATGCGCCTCACCAGTACTTTTGGCGGGACAGAACTTTTAGCCTTGTTATTGAAAAGATACCATGAAGAAGAAAGTTTTATTGTTGCCGGCACTTCAGCAGGTGCCATGGCGATGAGCAATACCATGATTTATGAAGGAAATGCAACAAAAGCACATTTGAAGGGTGAAGTAAAAATTACAACAGGACTTGGTTTTATGGATGATGTCATCTTTGATTCGCATTTTGAAAAACGTGGAAGATTCAGCAGATTGGCGCAAGCCATCGCTACAAATCCATCATGTATTGGCATCGGTTTGGGAGAAGATACAGGCATGCTCATCACCGAAGGAAATAAAATGGAAGCCATAGGTAGCGGTTTGGTTATGATAGTGGATGGCCATGATATCAAATACAGTAACATCGCAGATATTCCTGATGGAAATCCCATCAGCATTGAAAATCTAAAAGTCCATTTTTGCGAAAACGGTAACGGTTATATGGTGAATGAGCGTGTATTCTTAACCGAAGCCAAAGAAGGTTCGGTGATACAAAAGCAAGTTCATGTGGAATAATTTCGGTGTTATAAAGTATCCGCACTGTATCCATAAATAGCAGGATTCTTCCCACCCATAGGTCTTACATATGTAGACAATTGTCCTCTATGGTGAATGACATCAAAGAAAAAGAACCACATCATATTGGTGCGAGGTAATGTTACAAATGGGTTCCCTTCGATAGTAAGTTCTACCGGTTCATTTTCCCAGGCTTCATCACTGAGGTTTTCTAAAGTTGCCGCCAGTGCTTTCCATAATTGAGTTAACTTCTCACTCGCATCTGCAGTTCCCAGAAAATCATAAGTCAT
>CANGEZ010000218.1 GCA_947452875.1 Chitinophagaceae bacterium | reverse complement strand
GAGCAATTTGAAATTTATGAGGCTTCAAATTTTGAGTCTGATTTGCAGGCAAGATTTCCGGAAATCAGAGCATTTTCTGGAAAAGGCATTACCGATAAATTTGCAACTTTGAAAATGAGCATTGCGCCAACAGGAATGCAGGCAATGATTTTCAGAGTAGATGCTGCGAATGAATGTATCGAGTCTTATGCAGCAGATCATACTGTTTATGCAGTATTTCAATCACAGCAAATAAAATCTTCTTTTCCATGGAAATGTTATTCATCTGAAGAGCGTTTTATAGAAAACATAGACAATGCAATTCATAATACAAGTATCACAGAAAGGTCAGGTGGAGATTTGAAGACACTTCGTTTAGCCCAGTCAGTTACTGCTGAATATTCAAATTATTTTGGAGCAACCAGTGCATCACAAGTGGCATTAGTATTAGCAGCTATAAATGCTACCTTAACCAGATGTAATGGTGTTTATGAAAGAGATTTAGCGATTCACCTCAATCTGATTTCAAACACCACTTCGGTTATATATTACAATGCGGCCACTGATCCTTATGATGCTGCATCAACTGGCGCTTCGGGAACTTGGAATGCTCAGTTGCAAAATACATTAACAACTGTAATTGGTGAAGCAAATTATGATATCGGGCATTTATTTGGTGCATCAGGAGGCGGTGGCAATGCAGGTTGTATAGGATGTATTTGTACCAATGGTTCCAAAGGCAGCGGCTACACTTCACCTGCAGATGGAATTCCTCAAGGTGATAATTTCGATATTGATTATGTGGTTCATGAAGTTGGTCATCAATTAGGTGCTAATCATACTTTTTCCATGACGAATGAGGCTACAGGTGTCAATAAAGAAGTGGGTTCCGGCATTACCATTATGGGCTATGCAGGAATTACGGGTCAAGATGTAGCTCCACATTCAATAGATATTTATCACCAGGCGTCTATTGCTCAGATACAGTCAAATTTGTTAACTAAAACTTGTCCGGTTACTACAAGTATTACCGCTGCCAATACAGCGCCAGTTGTAGCTTTGGTAAGCAACTACACCATTCCTAAGAGTACGCCTTTTGCGCTTACAGGATCAGCAACAGATGCAAACGGCGATGCGCTTACTTACTGCTGGGAACAGAATGACAATGCCTCATCGACACAAACAGCAACTGCCAGTGTAGCTTCTGAAACCAAAGCGACAGGTCCTAATTGGATTTCTTTCAAACCTTCAACATCACCTACAAGATATTTCCCACAGCTTTCAACTATACTTGCCGGCGCCAATATTTCTGGTCCGCTTACAGGTGGAGATGCCGGAACGAATACTGAAGCTTTGAGTTCTGTAGCCAGAACATTGAATTTTAGATTGACGGTTAGAGATAACAGCGTTTACAGATCAACTGCTCCGGTTAAAGTTGGACAAACATCATTTTCTGACATGTCCGTTACCGTTAGTGCAGCTGCAGGTCCTTTTGTGATAACCTCACCCAACACAGCTGTTACTTGGTTGGCAGGCAGTTCGCAAACCATCACCTGGAATGTAGCAGGTACAACAGCTTCACCGGTGAGTTGTGCCAATGTCAAAATTTCGTTGAGTACAGATGGGGGATTGAGTTTCCCAACGGTATTAGCAGCGAGCACACCAAATGACGGAACGGAAACGCTTGTCATTCCGGTGCTCAATTCTACTACAGCGAGAATAAAAATCGAATCTGTTGGAAATATCTTTTTTGACATCAGCAACACCAATTTTACCATTGCCACAAGTATTTGCAATGCACCAACAGGAATTTCTTCATCTCTGGTTACATCAAATTCAGCTACATTGAGTTGGACTGCTATTACTGGTGTTGCTAGTTATAATATTCAATATAGAATTGTAGGTGCTACAACATGGACAATTACAAATTCAACAACAAATACTAAACTTTTGTCAGGTTTGACGTCCTCAAAAAATTATGAATTTCAGATTCAAACGGTTTGTAATACTATTTCTAACAGTGCTTATTCAGCTATTTCCAATTTTACAACACTTGCCACAGGATGCAGTGATAATTTTGAACCGAATAATACCAACACAACGGCAAAACCCATAACAGCAAATACCGCGATTGCCGGTTTGATTAACAATTACAGTGATGTCGATTGGTATAGCTTTACCACAACAAGTCCAAATACAAATTTCAAATTGGCTTTGTCGGGTATGAATGTTGATTATGATTTGAGTGTGTACAATTCATCAATGAGTTTAATTGGATCTTCTGCTAATTTGGGAAATACAGCAGAACAATTGACTTACAATACAACAACGTCTGGAACTTATTTTGTGAAGGTAAATGGCTATAACAATAAGCAGTTAGTGACATATGATTTTAATGCAGGTACCTCGGCTTCAACTTCCGCCGATACAAAATTGATAGTAGGTGCATTGGCTCAGGGAAATAATTTGGGCACAACAACTTTCATTACCAATACATCTGCTTCATCAGGATACACAGGTGCAACAGGCACATACAATGCAGGGGTAACGGCAAGAACAGGAGTTTTAAATACCGCCGCTTCGGGCAGCGCCTATTTTGAATTTACTCTTGTGCCTTATTCAGGTAACGCCATTTCTATATCAGGTCTCAGCTTTGCATCTAGAGGTACCAGTACAGGGCCTTTGGCTTATGCAGTAAGAAGCAGTTTAGATGGGTTCACATCCGACCTTGCTGTCGGGACACTATTGAATACAAGTGTGTGGAGTCTATATAATACCATTAGTATGTCGTTGAATGCCAGTGTGGGCGTTGCCGTAACAGTCAGGATTTATGGTTTCAATGGAACTGGAACAGCTAGTTCTAACGTGGCAAATTGGCGCATAGATGATTTAGTTGTTAACGGCAGCGTAAATGGCTTTAGTGCTTCTCAATGTTATACTTTGTTAGCGAACACCGCATCAACTTTGTTTAGACAAGCTTCGAATAATAATACAATTGCGTCCAATTCGATTTCTCCTAATCCTGCACATGATTACTTTAAAATAAATATCAACGAAGCCATTTTAAAAAATGCAACCTTGATTATTTATAACACAAATGGTGTTGTCGTAAAACGTCAATTTATTTATGCTAATCAACAGGAGGTAGACATATCAATGCTTTCCAAAGGATTTTATTTATTAAAATTAGTTAATGGGGAGAAAATAATAAATGAGAAATTTATAAAGGAGTGATGATTTTTTACCGCTGAGAATAAGAGAATGAAAAGTTTTGCGCGGAGATTTTATATCAATTAAAATTGTTGATTTTTATTTTAGCCCACGGTTTCAACCGTGGGTTAATTTTTTTAATAATTTTTTCTCCCACCGTTAAAACGGTGGGCTATGATAAAATGATCGTCTGATTAAAACAATTGGCTAAATAAAAAATCCAATCTCTGCGCAATTCTCATTGCCTTTGCGGCGCTGCGATGAAATTTTTTCTTCACCGTTAAAACGGTGGGCAATTAGAATAATGATTTTTCTTCACCCACCGTTAAAACGGTGGGCTATAATAAAATGTTGGTCTGAGTGAAATTTCTTTAAAATAAAAATAGAAGGTTGCTAATCCAATCTCTGCGCAAATCTCATTGCCTTTGAGGCGCTGCGATGAAATTTTTTCTTCACCGTTAAAACGGTGGGCAATTATAATAATGATTTTTCTTCACCCACCGTTAAAACGGTGGGCTAAAATAAAATATTGGTCTTAATGAAATTGTCAGCTAAACAAAATAATGTGGAATATCAAACCTCTGCGCAAAACTCATTAACTCTGTTTCTCCGCGGTGAAAACCTATTTCTGCGCACAAATCCTGCACCTTGGTTCGTAAATGTCTTTTTCTCCCAAAAGAACTTGGCCACTTTGAGCTGTTTTTCTGTAACTCACATGTGCGATATTCCCACATTCCATGCAAATTGCATGCAGTTTAGTAATGTAATCAGCTACTGCCAACAAATTAGGCATTTGTCCGAAGGGCTGTCCCATATAATCCATATCCAATCCCGCAACAATTACCCTGATGCCTTTAAATGCAAGTTGTTCACATACATCAATGATGCCTTCATCAAAAAATTGTGCCTCGTCAATGCCCACCACATCTACATCTTTAGCCAGCAACAAAATAGCAGCGGAGTTCTCTACGGGAGTAGAATTGATGGTGTTGGTATCATGACTCACAATCTTTGTTTCATCATAACG
>CANGEZ010000217.1 GCA_947452875.1 Chitinophagaceae bacterium | reverse complement strand
CGTGAAGGAAATGATTTGATGAGAGAGATGATCGAAGCAGGTATCATGAACTATGGTGATGCATTCAAACACAGTATGGAAGAAGGTGGATGGGATTTGAGTTCTGTAAATATGGAAGGTTTGAAAGAATCAAAAGCGACTTTCGTTTTCGGTCAGATGAACGAACCTCCTGGTGCTCGTGCTCGTGTGGCTTTGAGTGGTTTGACATTAGCAGAGTATTTCCGTGATGGCGAAGGCGATGGTCAAGGTAAAGACATTCTTTTCTTCGTTGATAATATCTTCCGTTTCACACAGGCAGGTTCTGAGGTATCGGCTTTGTTAGGTCGTATGCCAAGTGCGGTAGGTTATCAGCCAACTTTGGCAACAGAGATGGGATTGATGCAAGAGCGCATCACTTCAACTAAAAATGGTTCTATCACTTCCGTACAGGCGGTGTATGTACCTGCGGATGATTTGACTGATCCAGCTCCTGCAACTACTTTCGCTCACTTGGATGCCACAACGGTATTGAGTCGTAAGATTGCGGATTTGGGTATCTATCCTGCGGTGGATCCATTGGATTCAACTTCAAGAATCCTGACACCTCAAATCGTGGGTGATGAACATTACAACACTGCCAACCGAGTAAAATTGATTTTACAACGTTATAAAGAATTACAAGATATCATCGCCATCCTTGGTTTGGATGAATTGAGTGATGAAGATAAATTGGTAGTATCAAGAGCTCGTAAAGTACAACGTTTCTTAAGCCAACCATTCTTCGTAGCAGAACAGTTCACTGGTTTGAAAGGGGTGTTGGTTCCAATCGAAGATACGATCCGTGGCTTCAATGCTATCATGGATGGTGAAGTGGATGAATATCCAGAAGCAGCTTTCAACCTTGTAGGTACTTTGGAAGATGCTATGGAAAAAGGTAAGAAATTGATGGCCGCGGCGAATGCTTAAACCAATTAAAAATTAAAAAGTAAAAAGTAAAAAATTTAGAACAATCATTTTTGATTTTTAAATTTTGACTTTTAAATTTTGCAAAGATGAAACTCGAAATACTCACACCCGAACAAAAAATTTACAGCGGAGATGTTTATGGCGTTCAATTGCCGGGTATCAGTGGTTTGTTTGAAGTATTGGACAAACACGCTCCTTTGGTAAGTGCTTTGAAAACCGGAACGCTTAAAATTTTGAAAGATAAAAACAGCACAGCGCAATACACGATTCAAAGCGGATTTGTGGAAGTGTTGAATAACAGTACAACTGTTTTGGTGGAAGGTGCGGTAGAGAAATAATCGATTAGAAATATTTAATTTATAAACCCATGGCTGAGGCTGTGGGTTTTTTGTTTTATTGTTTTTGAAATTATCAATGGACGATTGGCAAATCAAAGATTTATTTTTTTCTAACCCTCGGTTGAAACCGTGGGCTATGTTACAATAATGACCATTTATTCAATTCAGATCTCCGGGTTAATATAACGGCGGTATTTTATTTTAGCCCACCGTTTCAACGGTGGGCGATGTTGGATCGATTGATTTATTTTTCAACCGTTGGCGATGGTCATTACATGATTTTTCAATTCCCATGGCCTGAACCATAGAAAAAAATTACAATCCAATGACAAATTTCAATCCTTTTTTTCATCCTCCGGATATTTAACGTCTATATTTGACCACTTAAAAATAAAAATGAAAAAAATATTTTTATTTGTTTTATCTCTTGCCATCATCAGGATTTTTTCTAGCTGTGATTGCTTTTCTAGTTGCTACATATTACCACAATTTACCATCGTGGATAAAAACACTATGGAGGATTTGATCACAGGGCCCAACCCAAGATATTTCAGAGACTCCTTGATGCAAAAAAAGCTATCAGATAGTTCATTTATTCATGTGTTTGATGACAGATTGCTTTTTAATGATACTGTTTTATTAAAACTGAATAGCACTGATGTGGATACGGTTGTGGTTTACTACAACAATGCGAAAGGCGACAGAAGATGCTGTGGCGGCGTATTTTACGAGCCTCAGTCAGTTTTTTATAACGGCGTCGCTTGTGGTTACCATGGAAATATTTTCTTGTTTGAAAAGTAAAAATCATGAAAAAAAATCTCTGTTTGTTATTGATACTTTTATCATCATTTGCAGGCATAGCACAATCTAATCCAGCACTTAATTCCGCGTTGAATGCATACCCAACTGTAAAATTAAATACAGCTTACGTCCAATTCTTAGGAAATGGCATCGTCTTGTCCGCCAACTACGAACGACAATTATTCAAAAAATCTGGATTGGGCATTCATGTCGGCTTTGGTGTATGCGGTGAGACCGGGTTTAACTGGAACAATAGTTCTCGTGTAACCATTCCCGTTGGCATCAATTATCTATTGCCTTTAAAAAGGTATAATAGATTTGTAGACTTTGGAATCGGTGCTACTTATGCAAAATCAGATATGCAAGTATACATGTTGGTAGAACATCGAAATCCCAATTATGTAAACACAAACTATTGGAGTTGTGTACCTTCCATTTCTTATCGGATTCATACACCTAAACACATGATGTACAGATATGGATTTACACCTGTAATCAATCAGTACGGCTTCATTCCATTTTTTGAATTTTGTGCTGGTAAAAGTTTTTAATTAAAACTGCTTTCTTAATTGAGTATAACTCCAAGCCAACAAGGGTAGCGTTATGAACGTAAGTAACCAATACCAACTTCCTAGCCACAGATAAAGGGCTGCTGCGATAGTTGTTAAATAAATTGGATAGAGCAAAAACAATAGACCAACAAGAATAGAGTCATAATGATCACTCTTGCCTGCTTTCTTTCTGGTGAAATTTTCTATAGGTTTATAAATAGGCGCGTGAATCCATTTACCAATAAAAGCGGGTAATAAAAGTACTTTCTTTTTTATTGGGTTGTGTTTGACTTCAAATGTAGATTTCAATTTGTCTTTCTCATGATGTTCAATAACTTCCACCAATGGCGTCAGCTCAATTTTTAATTTATCATTGAAAGCCTTAATGCCATTGCCGTCCATATTTTGATAATCAAAATCTTCTTTTCCAAATGGTGTTCCGAAATTGAGATGCACGTTTTTACCAAATGTTTTGAATGAATGGTAATTGATACCAACGGGCAAAACGGTAAGGTCAATTCCTTCCTGCCAACTGCTGAAAGCCAGCCGCGCTGTGCCTTTTTTAAGCGAACGAAGTTTCCATTCGTTGATGCAAAGTCCTTCACTGAATATGAGAACAAGGCCATTTTTCCGGAATATATCCCTGCATTTGGCAAATGTGTCGTAGTTGCTGTTTAGATTCTCAGCGCCTTCACTGAGTCTGTAAACCGGCAAAATATTTATTGCATAAAGAATTCTGGCAATGAATTTATTTTTAAAAGTATCTCCACGAGCTAATGAGTAAACAGGTCTTTTAAAAATGGTCGCCAAAATAATAGCATCCAGAAATGAATTTGGATGATTAGATGCTAATAATAAAGGCCCGGAATGAGATAGCCATTTTTTATCACTGATTTGCAATTTCCTGCAATAGATACGCAGCGCTAATTTTGATGGATATTTTAAAATGTCAAATAACAATGTTGTAGATTTAATTAAGTTGAGGATCTATAGGGTAATTGGCCAGTTGTTCAAATTCTCCACCCAAATTGATGACGGATTGTTTCCAGATTAAACTAGTTGGTACATCAAAAATTATTGTTTGAGTAACTTCCGATGTTATCCATATCTTCTCTTCGATTTCATTTTGTAGTTGGCCAGCAGACCAGCCGCTGTATCCAATAAAAAATTTGATTTTATGAATATCAATGGCTCCTGAGATGATGAGTGTTTTAATCGTTTCAAAATCTCCACCCCAAGCAAGGTTGTCATCAAGTTGCTTACAATTTGGAACCAAATCAGGGTATTGATGTAAAAAATGAATGGTATCCAATGCTACAGGTCCGCCAACAAATACCGGTATTTCAAATGATTCAAAACCACTGACCAAATTGTTCAATGTGAAATCAAATAATTTATTTAACATCAATCCAAAACCGCCTTCTTCACTATGGCTGCATAAATAAATAACAGAACGAATGAAGTTATCATCTTTCAAAAAAGGATCTGCGATAAGTAAAATATTCTCTTTCGGCTGAATCATTGCCCAAAATTACCATTTATCAGCGTCTGATTTTAATTTGTCCTCCATTTTATTAAACACTCCGTTAAAATT
>CANGEZ010000216.1 GCA_947452875.1 Chitinophagaceae bacterium | reverse complement strand
TCGAATAGACGCATTTAACAATACTTGCTGCTTTTCTGACTCCATTTTCTTCATCTGCATCTGATACCTGATGATTTTCCGCTGATGAAAAATTACGAAAATAATAATCCCAATGGCAAGCGTAAGCATTCCCAATGTTCCTATAAACATAAGCCTTGAAATACCAGAAGAATCTGCCTGTAATAAATACATAGGTTAACTAATTTTTTTGTTAGGTGTTAGGGCATCGAGGTCTATGTCTTGAGGGAAGGGATTAGGGTTGGTGTTGTTGTAATAAGTAGGACTATGACTAAAAATTGCAAATCCAAGTATTAAATTTTTTATTATTGAAACAATACTATAAACTATTTTTAATTGATTTCTTACAGACTCATTTTCATTTTTCGAGTTTTCAACTAATACAATGTAAAAGAAATTACCAGAAAAGTAAACAAATAACCCAACACAAATCCAAAAAATTGTGCTCTTATAAATTGGCTCCTCAAATTGAATTTGCATACTTTCAAAAAAATACAGTATGATAAATATGATAAATAACAAAAACTCAAAAACAGTAGGGATATCCCCAAAAACTTCATTACCATTTTTTAAATAATCATAAATATTATAAATAAAAAATAAAGGGTATAACAACTTCAAAATTATTTTACCATTCTTTGATTTAAGAATAAAATATAGAAAAATTGTAATTAAGGTATATTCAAAGAACAAATGCAATCTCAATAAGCCAATGTATAAGCTATACAACTTTAATTCATAAATTGAATAAGAACAAAGTGAGATGAAAATCACTTGGGAAATACTGTAAATAAAAAAAACCTTTAATGATTTTGTGTTTAATTTTTTATAAAAAAAAACACAAAATATTAAAGGAATTAATTCAGTTAATAATGTAATATTTATTAAAGTTTTCAGTTTCTAAGTATTTCTTCAAAATTAGTTTAACTCATACTCAAAAACAAAAAATTAAATCAATATACTTCATTAAGAAAAAAGTCTGATTAAATGTAAGATAAATAAATGCATTTTAAATTTCTTTTAGTGGTTTACGATTAATTGCATCATAAACTTCTCTAAAAGATATCCTTGTAACAAGTGGTTAGAACTTGAACGTAAAAATACGTTTCTTACAAAAGCTATGACAGACAAGGATTTCTTTGTTTTTATAAGCATGATTGAATAATAATTTTTGGGTAAATATACGAATAAAAAATAGTAATTTTACTATCCAAAATAAGTATCTTTATCACGTAGTTTTACGAAGTCTATCATTAATGTGGATAAACCTGTGGGAAAAATAAATCTAAGTAAAATGAAATTTCAATGATTAGCAGTACAAAACAATCAAATTTGCAATAAAAAATAAAAATCAATCACTGTTCTATAAAACCAACTCAAATCCGTTTAACATGTCTTCAGAAAATCAGATCAAAATAGCCATTGCCGATGACCATAAAATATTCAGAGATGGTATTAAAATGGCATTATCCGACAAGCAAAACCTTAAAATGTTGTGGGAAGCAGAAGACGGCAAAGACATGATGCATAAGATCTCCATTAAACTTCCGGAAGTATTGCTTATGGATATTAGGATGCCTGAAATTGACGGCATTAATGCCATTCAGATTATCAGAAAGGAATATGAAGATGTAAAGATTATTGTGCTCACCATGTATGATGACCAGCAAATGATCAGTAAAATGATGGAAATGGGTGCCAATGCCTATCTTACTAAAACTACAGATCCTGAAGAAATCTATGAGGCCATTCTAACCTGCATGAATGATGATTTTTATTTCAACGAACTGGTTAACAAAGCCGTGATGGGCCGATTGATGCAAAAAAAGAATGTCAGACAACATTATGGAAGTAATACACCCGTAAGCTTCAATGAAAAAGAGCTCAAGATTTTACAATTACTTGCCGAGGATAAAACTACTGAAGAGATTTCAAAAACAATTTTTCTAAGTCCGAGAACCATAGAGACCATTCGTCAAAGTATGAAATCCAAAGTGAATGCAAAGACGATTGGCGGACTTATCATGTATGGCATGCGAAATAAATTAATAGAATAAACTATTGTGTATTAAAAAATAACAATCCCATTCTTCACTGCATAAATTGCCAACCCCACTCTACTTTTTACATCTAGTTTTTCAAAAAGCGTATCTCGGTACCCATCAATTGCCCTTGGAGAAATCTTGAGTTCTGATGCTATTTCTTTGTACGTCTTATCAGTACTTGCGAGTCTAAGAAACTCTATTTCTTTTTCACTCAAAATAGCTTTATCTACAAAATGTTGATTTTCAAAATCACGCTGAAAAAGTGTAGCCAATTTGCCAGTGGTATCTTGAGAGTAATAATAACCACCAGCAGATACAGCTTTCAGCGCTATTCTCAATTCGTTAGGATGTGTGTCTTTTTTCAAAAATCCTTTTACACCGGCTTGTAATAACCTTATTAAGGCAATTTCTGAATCATACATGGTCAGAATTAGAATATTTATTTCGGGATGAACTTTAAACAACCATTTGGCAGTTTCAAAACCATCCATACCAGGCATGTTCAAATCAAGCAATATCACTTCTGGTCGAATTGAATCGCTCAATGAATTCACTAACTCATACCCACTGTTTAATGAAGCTATCACTTTAAACTCATCAAAAGTGTTTACTAAATTGACCAAAGCTTCTCTTAAGAGCACATGATCATCTACTAAACTAACATTAATTTTATTCGTTGTCATAAATTGGAATTTTCACTTTTACAATAGTCCCTTTACCTGGAACAGAGTTGAACTCAGCAACACCATCGAGTAACTTGGCCCTGCTGGTTATATTTTTAATACCGTTGCTATCTGATTTTTCAGAAGGAATAAAACCTACCCCATTATCAATGATTTCTATTTGCAAATATTTTTTGGTATAATGCAATTTGATATGTATTTGGGTGGCCTCTGCATGTTTAATGATGTTAGCTAATGATTCTTGTACTATTCTAAATAGGAAGACATCTTTTTCTTGTTTAAGAAAAACAGAATCACCTGTAATTGTTAATTTAAAATTATGTTGCTCACTTTTATTTAGTTGAGCTATTTCATTTTCTATTGTTTTTATTAATCCATTATTTGCAATAAACTCTGAGCTCATACTCCTACTCAAGTCCCTTAAATCATTTAACGATTCTGATAGAATTTGGACAATTTCATTTAAGTTTGAATTATCCTCAAAAATTGGATCATTAGCTAGATTGTTTAAATTAAGTTTTGCTAAAGATAATTTCTGACCAATGTTATCATGAATTTCTCTCGAAATAAATTGAAATGTACTCTCTTGTACCTGTACTTGAGCTAGTAGTTTATCTGTTTCATATGTTGTTTTCAAATTATCAATATCGTCTTTGTGGTTAATTTGATTTTTCTTAAACCTTTGAACAAGAATCGACACAAAAAGTGTCAACATGACAAATATTAGTGTACAAATAACAACAAAATAAATAACTATATTTTCTTTCATTTTATTGATAAAATTGCTTTGATAAAAAAAGAATACATAATAATAGAAGAAATAGGAGCCAATGTAGAAATTAGAAAAAAGGCATTCGGACTTAGAATTGTCTTTAAATACAATCCAAATAAAATAATAGGAAGTAACATTGAGGTTCCCAAGAAAACTCCACTGATAATAAAAAAAGCTGGCGTTTTATTCGAAAGATGTTCATAACCTGATTTCATAACCGAGTTAAAATAAATACTACAATATAATATTAACCCAAGATTTGAAACTGTTACTGAATAGTAAGTGGACTTTATTTTGTCAAAATATATTACAATTAATATTATAATTCCAATTACATAAAAAATCAAGTTGTTTAAATTTTTATTATTACCAATGATTTCTCTCTTGATAAAAAAAGCCAAAAACAAATAATGAATAAGGCCAAAAAAAAGGTCTATAAATTTTTGATTCTCAAAAAATGTCAAAATCGAAAACCGATTCAATTCAAATAATAAATATTCAATTGTACTTATTGTTAGATAGCACAATAAAAAAACAAAGTTTAATGGAAGTTTCTTTTTGAAGAACTTATTTATAACTAGTAATAAGTTTATTACTAATAACAAATTAGCTGTTTCAAAAATGACATTAAAAACTACATTTATCATACCCACAAGATTACCATTCATTCTAAAACTTTCAAAGGGAAAAAAACACCTTTTTGATGTTGTTTTTCCCCTTTTTTAGAATT
>CANGEZ010000215.1 GCA_947452875.1 Chitinophagaceae bacterium | reverse complement strand
GCTGTTTTTGGGTGTTCCTTTTGGCAATCTTTTCAATGCCAGTTGTGCAAATCCCCACCACCAAATCCCCACCATTAAAAATGATATTTGTGATGCTTTGGAAGTTGTGATGCCAAACAATTCTGGCTTTAATACCAATACGAAACAAAAAATTTGAAGCAATACACTACCAACATATCCCATCACAAAACCTTTTGCACTAACACGGTCTCTGTCTTCGGGAGCGGCAATTTCAGGAAGGTAAGAATTATAAAAAACAAGACTGCTCCAGAAACCAATACAGGCAATAATCATAGCCAAAAGGCCAAACATCAGATTATGACTATCAAAAAAGAATAAAGCACCACAGGCAATACTTCCCAAAGTGCAAAAGAAAAATAGAAATTGTTTTTTATTGCCTTTGTAATCAGCGATTGAAGACAATAATGGACTCATGATGGCAACTATTACAAATGCAATTCCTAAAGCATAGTTGTATAGAGATGTATTGATGAAAGTAGAGCCGAAAATAGTAACCTTATCAATGGTGTTAGGGTCGCCATCGCTAGTTACTGCTTCGTAATAAGCAGGAAAAATTGTAGAAGTGATAACCAGATTGTAAACTGAATTAGCCCAGTCGTACATGGCCCACCCGTTGATTACTTTTTTGGAAGCAGTCTGCATAAAATATTGATTGATTGTTGAAAGTACTAAAATTCAAAACAACCCACCAAACTTATTTCATCATGACTGAATGTATCCAGAATAAATTAAAGCCAGAAGTAAAAAACCAACTACAATTCTGTAATAGCCCCAGATTTTAAAACCATGTTTTTGTAAAAACTGTATGAAGAATTTTATGGCTAACAGAGCCACAACAAAAGCAACAAAATTTCCTATTGCCAACTGTTGGATTTCATGGGAAGTAAAACCGCCGTTTTCTGATTGATATTTATAAAGTTTATAAACAGTAGCAGCCAGCATTGTAGGAACGGCGAGAAAGAAAGAGAATTCAGCAGCAGCAGCTCTAGTAAGTTTCAAGCTCATACCCCCGATTATGGTAGCAGCGCTTCTACTAAGACCTGGAAATAAAATAGCTAGACACTGAAACAAACCGATTTTGAAGGAGTTAAGGAAACTGATTTTTTCTTCTGAATCAATCGTATGCGTTTTGAAAAGGCTTTCAATAAATAAGAAAATAATACCACCAACGATCATAATACCGGCGATGATAATCGGTTTTTCTAGAATGGCATCAATTTTATCACTAAATAATTTTCCAAAAATCAAAGCGGGTATAACGGCTATGATTAACTTAAAATAAAAGTTGATGTTTTTGAATTGAAAGAATTTTTTCCAATACAGGACAACTACAGAAAGAATAGCGCCTAGTTGAATGGCAACAGTAAATACTTTTGAGAAATTATCTTCATTGCTGATGCCAAGAAGGTTTTCAGTTATCCTCATGTGAGCAGTAGAAGAAATAGGCAGAAATTCTGTAATGCCTTCCACAATTCCGATAATAATACTTTGAGTTGTGTTCATTGGATATAAAAAAAACGAAGGCTATGCTTCGTTTTCAATTGGGTTTTAGTACAATATCAGAATTTCAATAATCGTGCCAAGGTTTGTTTTTTTCTGCATTAATTATCAAGGGGTTAATTTTTCGATTTCTTCATAATCGCGACAATTTCGATGATAAAACCAACAATTATCATAATAGGTGCGATGGTAATTCTGGTTGTGCTGTACACTTCTTTTGGATCAAAGTTTTTAGGATCGGCACTTTTACCACCTGCCATCAGAAAAAAACCTATAGCTAGGATGATAAGTCCAACAAGCATTAATAAATAATTCTCCTTTGAAAATAAGGATTGCTTTTCTACAGCTTCGTTTTTTGTTTTAGTAGCCATGATTTGATTTTGTGGGTGCAAGATAAAAAAAGAACTTTAATAAAGGTCGTCTAATTTCATTTTGAGGTATTTGATAACGGCTCTGTGTGTACTTGCTAATGAGATCGTAATGCCCAATACAACAATAACAAAAAACAATAAGACTAGTCCAGTGTTATCATGAAGTAATTTAAAATCAGGTAATATCCCTTCAATTAGTATAACAGAACTCCAAATGGCTACAATTGCAATTCCTGATGCGATAAGCCCGTTAATTACTGCCCGTTGATTAATAGGTTTGGCTATGAAACCACGTGTCGCGCCTACCATTTGCATGGTTTTGATAAGGAATCTATTACTATACATCGCCAATCGGATGGTATTGTCAATTGAAAATACTACAAGAATGGTCAGTAGAATAGCAGCAATTAAAAATATGATACCTCCGGTTTTTACATAAGTACTTACTTTAGCAACCGTTTCTGTAGGGAATTGAAATTCTGAAATTATACCGGGGAAACTTGATTGAAGGTTGGTAGAAAGTATATTTAAACTGTCTTCATCAACATAATTGGCTTTCACATAGAAATCGATACTCTCAGGAAGCGGGTTGTTTTTTAGGAATTTTTTCCAAGTCGTATCGTTTTCTGTGTTCCATTTTTCAATGGCTTTTTCCTTAGTCACATATTCTACTTTGTTTGTATAAGGAATCGACTCAATGTATTTCACCAAACTATCGATTCTTTTTTTGGAAGCATCGCGATTTAGATAAGTGTGTACTTGAATGTTTTCTTTGAAATAATCGCCAGTTTTACGAAGGTTCAGAAAAAACCATCCTACAATTCCGAATAAAAATAAAACCAATGCAATTCCGATTATTGCATATCCATAAGAAGGTTTGCTTTTTTTGCTAGAGGCTTTTCCGAATTGTGCCATAGTGAGTATAAATAATTTATTTTTTATGGGTTATCCGTTGCAAAAGTAAAGGATTTTAGCTGCTTTGTTTTACTTTTGTGCACTTCAAAAATGGTTTATTTGTTAAAGATTTTTGATGTAATTGTTCGGAGTTTAAAGTTTGGTGTTTTATTCTGCATCAAAATTATCACTGATTAATTTGTTGATCTAATTACATGATTGAATTTTTAACCCCGAAAACACCATCCCAAAAAGTTTATTTATGGAATACAATTTTAAAGATATTGAAGTAAAATGGCATGAGCATTGGAAATCAAACAATGCTTACAGAGTGAGTAATATTTCTGAAAAGCCTAAGTACTATGTATTGGATATGTTTCCTTATCCAAGCGGAGCCGGCCTTCACGTAGGACATCCACTAGGCTATATTGCTAGTGATATTTACAGTCGGTATAAAAGATTAAAAGGGTTTAATGTTTTGCATCCCATGGGATTTGACAGTTTCGGATTGCCTGCAGAACAATATGCTATTGAGACTGGTCAACATCCTGCAACGACCACTGAAAAAAATATCGAGACTTTCAAAAAGCAGTTGGATAAAATTGGTTTTTGTTATGACTGGGAAAGAGAAGTGAGAACTAGTAATCCTGATTATTACAAATGGACACAATGGATTTTTTTACAGCTTTTCAAATCTTGGTTTAATCCTGAATTACAAAAGGCAGAGCCAATTGAAACCTTGATTAACAGTTTTGAAACAAAAGGCGCTCAAGGTGTTGGTAAACAGGAATCAGATCAGTTTTCTGCGGAAGAATGGAAATCATTTGATTCAGCAAAAAAACAGGAAATACTGATGAATTATCGATTGGCTTTTTCTGCATATGGAGAAGTTAATTGGTGCGAAGCTTTGGGAACAGTATTGGCAAATGATGAAGTGGTAAACGGAGTTAGTGAGCGTGGTGGCCACCCTGTTATTAAAAAGAAAATGCGTCAGTGGTATTTGCGAATTACAGATTATGCAGATAGATTGTTGGAAGGCTTGAATACAGTGAATTTTAGCGATTCTATGAAAGAGATGCAAAGGAACTGGATAGGGAAGAGTGAGGGATGTGAGATGATATTCAGCCTCACCCAAAGTTCAAACCTCACCCCCAACCCCTCTCCTAAAGGAGAGGGGGGCGAAAAGACAATCAAAGTCTACACCACACGACCTGATACCATTTTCGGTGTTGATTTTCTTGTTTTGGCTCCCGAGCATGAGTTGGTGAATCAAATCACTACAGAAGAACAAAGAAAAAATATTGATGATTATCTCAACTATGTAAAAAGCAGAAGCGATCGGGAACGCATGTCCGAAGTAAAACAAATTACAGGATGTTTCACCGGAGCCTATGCAGAAAATCCTTTCAATGGCAAACAAATTCCGGTGTGGATTGCGGAATATGTTTTGGCGGGATATGGTACAG
>CANGEZ010000214.1 GCA_947452875.1 Chitinophagaceae bacterium | reverse complement strand
CCTCCTGTAATCATAATTCTATCAGCATCCAAATCAGGTTGTGTGGCAATCCAATCTATTAATGCACCAATGTCTTTCACACTATTTTCTCTGTTGTAATTGTTATCGAGATTGGTAAAAGTTTTACCGTAACCTACACTGCCTCTTACATTGGGATAGATGATTGATACGCCAAGTTCATTAACATAATAATTATTTCTGCCCAGAAAATTTGGCAATGATTGCCCTTCAGGACCGCCATGAATATTTATAATCACAGGCCTTTTGCCTTTGAATGATTTATTAGCACTGTAAAGAAAACCACTAACATCAAGACTGTCGAAGCTTTTCCAATGAATCAATTTTGGCGTTTCAATACCGTTTAAATTCATGCCGCCCAATTCACTTTCAGTCCAGCGAGTAAGCTTTTTAGTTAAAGTATTGAATTGATAAACATCATTGCCGCTATTAAAAGTTCCTAAAGTGATGGAAAGTATTGTATTGTCTGAGTTCCATTGGATTTTACCAATCGTTCCAATGGGGATTTGATTGACTGAGAAATATGTTTTGTTTTTTAAATCTTGTATGTAAAGTTTGGATATGCCATTTTCGTTGACTACAAATGCGGCTTTGGTTTCATTGTGATTGATTTCATAACTGATGACATCCCATCTCAATGGCTGTAATAATGAGGTGATTTTTTTAGAAATTAAATTGATAAGAGCAGGGTAGGCGTATTCGCTATTTTTGTTTGTTAGTATGTAAGCATTTTTTTTATCATGGCTAAATTGAAGCGCGGTATACACTACATTGCTGTCAGAAATGAAGATTGATTTTGATTGTTTTGTAAAATCACCCAGCCATATGTTTGATTGACTGACACTTATGCCTTCATTGATTAAGATAGATTGCTCATCTTCACTCCAATCCGCAATACTCCAACCACCTCCTTTGTTTTCAATGATTATTTTTTTTGTTTCAGGTTGAAGGGGATCCATCATCCAAATATCTCTATCAGCATTATTTCTTGCTGTACTTGTATAAATAATTTGTGAACCGAGCTTATTGAAAATATAATTTCCGTTTTGTGATTTAGGCGTATTGGTTAATGGCGTTGATTTTGATGTTGCGAAATCATATCTGTACATCTGCCCAAATTCATTGCCGCCATTGTCTTTGGTAAATAAAAAATAATTGGCTTTTAGAGGCTCAAATACCAATTCTTTTGGAGATTCATCAAAGAAGCTGATTTGCTTTCTTGAGCCCATAGGCATTGATACTTGATGAATCTGTGCAGTATTTCCAAATCTGGTACTGATGTAAATTTGATTGTCCTTTGGATGCACTGCCATCAAAGAAGCAGCTCGAAATTCTGTATAAGGTTTTGTTTCATTGACAATTTCTGCGTTGATAGAAGGGATACCTTCTGTAATTAAATTGTCAGGAAATTTGAGATAATTGATGTTTTGCGATTGACACTGCTGACCGATTAACGCAAAAAAAAGGCTAAATGTAATAAGTTTCATTATTTAAATTTAGCCTTTTATAACCTTTCAAAAACAGATTCATTAAAAAATCTGATTAATATTTTATAATCTTTTTGGTAACAACAGTGTTGTTATACTTGATTTTTATAAAATAAATTCCACTATTCAATTTTGCAATATTTATATAATCCAGGTTGCTTGTTCTTGACACCAATTGACCTGTACTGTTATAAATATCAGTTGAGAATATTGTATTGTTTGGTATGTTGATTTTGATATAATTATGAGCCGGATTCGGATAAACGATGATTTCTTTTAAAGGTTCACCATTATCAATTTGTACACCTGGGTCGCAATCAAGATAATGTTTTAAATGAAAAGAGGAATCCACAATGATATTCTCATCTCCATTTTGATACAATAGAAATCCGAAATAAATCAGCATCATTTCATCTGTTGTTGATTCTCCTAGACTTACATTTTGAGGCGGATTGTTGGGGTTATTGGAATTGTTGCTGGTGTTATCGTAAAAAGCTTTGCTGTACAAAATTGTTCCGGATGGAATTTTTATAGGCTTTTGAAAATTATGTCCGCCCTGCCAATGAAAATCCCAATCATCAATTTTAATAAACTTAATCGTGTCGCCTGAAGGAGGAATTCCGTAACATTCAAAAGATTTACATAACAAATGAGCATGTGGACCTACAGATACAACAGTTACATTGACAGGAACTGTGTACTGAGCATAAAATGTCTTTGTTGTATTAGCGGAAATGAACAATGGCCCGTTTGTTAAACTATTATGATTTAAAATAGGAGTAATGTTTACGTTACGAAGTGTTCCGCTTGCATATTTTACATTGATTTTAGTGGAGTCGGTTTGTCCCTCTGAGCCATTGGGGTAATGTATCTGAATAACGATTCTCGCTCCTGCATCCAGTTTGATGCCCATGCCTGCTGGAAACTCGGTAATACCCGAACCTGGAACCCAGGTGCCGATGAGTTTGGCGCTATTACTTCCCACACCTCCAAAAGACACGTAACCAGGACCGTTATAACTGCTGTCATTGACAACAACAATATTAGAAGTGTCTTGAAAAACCAATACATGGTGAACTATGTTTCTGTTGCCCGGAATGACTTCTATTTTAGAAATATACTTTACGGTTGGAGTTGGATTGCTGATCACAAATGCCTGATACAAATCGTTACCCGTATTCGGGATTTGAAAAGTAGGAATCTTGAGTCTTGCATCCGGATTGGCAATTATTTCAGTTTGATTGTATATGGGATTGGGTAATGACGTTTCAGTTCCTTCAGGAGCTCCATTATTTACCCAGTCTTTTATCAATTGAATTTCATCGGCCTTTAAAACATTTTCACCTGCAAAATGAGAGTAATTAGGGTCGGGGAGATGTGGTGGCATTTTTCTGCTTTCAATGGCAGGAAGGATACTGTTTCTGTAGTTGAACACATTTGCATATGTTGTAAATGATGTTGGTGCCAATCCGTTTTCATTATGACAATTTGTGCAATGAGAATAAATGATGCAGGAAATATTCTTATTCCAGGTTGTTTGCGAGAATGAATGAGAGACAGTTAAAACAAAAGCAAAAACTAAAAGTTTGATTTTCTTCATACTTTAAATTTATTACCAAATTGCGTAATTGTCAAATTTTAAAATTGTTTTGCCACAAAGGGAAAAGTTGTTTCAAAGTTTCAATTGGTTAAAAAAGTTCAAACGGTTTGGTTAAGGAAAATCACAAATAACACCAAACACCAAACGCCAAACAACTTCCCCCTTGGGGGGGCTACTTAACCGTCTCTTTCAACCACTTATAAAACTCTCTTTGCCACACCATTGCATTTTGAGCACTCATCACCCAATGGTTTTCATCCGGTAAGTAAACCAATTTGCTTTTTACGCCCCTAAGTTGTGCGGCTTGAAAAGCTGCTAATCCTTGTTCAATAGGTACTCTATAATCTTTTCCGCCTTGATAAATCAAAATTGGAGTATTCCATTTATCTACATTATCGATTGGATTGGCAGTTGCTAAAGAACGTTGAACAGCTGCATTTTCTTTCTCCCAGTAATTGCCACCAAAATCCCAGTTGGTAAACCATATTTCTTCTGTGGTGCCCATCATCGTTCTTAAATCAAATACACCATCATGTGCGATGAATGATTTGAATCTATTGTTGTGAATGCCTGCTAGATAAAAAACAGAATAACCACCAAAACTAGCACCTATGCATCCTCGTTTGGCGGTATCTACGTATGGTTCTTTACTGATGTCATCAATAGCTGATAAATAATCTTTCATCACTTGTCCGCCCCAATCTTTACTGATGCTTTCATTCCATTCAGTACCATGGCCCGGCATGCCTCTTCTGTTTGGTGCAATAACGATATATCCATTCGCTGCCATCAATTGAAAATTCCAACGGAAAGAATAGAATTGTGTTAACGCTGATTGAGGACCACCCTGACAATACAACAAAGTTGGATATTTTTTTGTGGGATCAAAATCAGGAGGATAAATCACCCAGGCGAGCATGTCTTTGTTGTCTGTTGTTTTGATGAAACGCTTTTCGATTTTACTCATTTTTATTTTTGAGTACATGTCATCATTCACATGAGTCAATTGTTTCATGTTGCCTGTTGCGACATCAATTGCATAAAGTTCTGCTGCATGGTTCATATCTGTTCTGCTCACAATAACATTGTTTCCTGATTGGCCAACAATACCACTGATATCAAAATCTCCTTTGGTGATTTGTCTGACTGTTGGCATCATTCTCGATAAACCAGGATAATTGACTT
>CANGEZ010000213.1 GCA_947452875.1 Chitinophagaceae bacterium | reverse complement strand
TCATAGGTTCTTTCAAGTCCAACATTTTTTGAAGAATCTTTCCTTGAAAGACCTATGGTTCTGTTTGCTAATAATACATAGGGGTTAATTCTTTTATCTCTTGTGTCAAATATGAAACCGCTTTTATTTCTTCCCAAGCGAACAAGTGGAAAATCTCTTAATTCCTTTAAGTCTTCAAAGGAAATTTTTCTTTTTAATAGATAATAACGTTCGTTGTTTTTGTAGGCAAGTTCGAGGTCTGACTTATATTCTGATTGCGTCTTGTCTTTGAATAAATTACTTAGGCTTAAACTCAAAGAATCAACATTTTCTTTGAAACGTTTTCCATCTTTCTCTCTCAATCCTTGTGCACCAAAATCTACATAAACATCAAACACAGGAACTGAAGTGCTTAGCATATTCCCATCTTCACTATAGATACTTCCTCTTTCCGCATTGATGGGAACATATTTCAAATGCAGACTATCGCCCAAACTACGCCAGTATTTACCTTCCGCATTTTGGAGATAAAATGTTTTCCCGAGAACAAATAATCCGAGGATTATAGTGCCGAGAAAGCATAAGTAAACTCTCCACAATATGTCCTTTTTGATATCCAAAACCGGTGTGTGTTTTTAATTATTAAACCCTTATTATTCTAAAACCTGTTGTTTGTTCTAATCTTTGGAAATGGAAGAAGAATCAATTAAAACAACCGGTGGTTCTTTCAATTCTTTTAATCCCATTGGCGCCACGGCGTTAATCATCTCCGTTGGCTTACTTCTAAAAATCACCTCACTCTTAATCGTCTTGTATTCATACTCCAACTCCTTTACATTTTTTTCACTGGTGCTTATCCTTCTGCTTAATTTATCGGCATAATGACCATTGTATATGTAAGCAACAGCTATACCTGATAGAAAAAGAATGAAAGGAATATTTTTCACGATGTTTTCGTAATTGAAATATTTTTTCCAATCAAATTTGTCTCCTGAAAATAGTGTTGATATTTTTTCTTGTTCACTCATTTATGATATGCGTTCTGCTATTCTTAATTTTGCGCTTCTGGATCTGGTGTTTCTTTTCAACTCTGTTGCTGATGCTTCAATTGGTTTTTTGGTAACTACTTTCAATGGACTTTCGGGCCTCGTACCAAATACATCATCAACTTCTACCTCATGTATCGTTCCTGTTTTAAAAAAGTTTTTTACAATTCTATCTTCCAAAGAATGAAAAGTAATGATTGCAATTCTACCATTGGGCGACAACAACTTTATGGTTTGTTCAAGCATGTCTTTCAGTGCACCAATTTCATCATTCACTTCTATTCGCAAGGCCTGAAAAACTTTAGCCAGATATTTATTAGGATTGCCTTTTACAATTTCCTGAATGGCTTGCTTAAATTGACTGATGGTAAGAATTGGCGCGGTTTTTCTTTTTTCAACAATCAACCTAGACAATGTTTTTGCGTTCGTCACTTCGCCATATACTTCAAACATCTTTTGCAAACGTTGCTCGTCATATCCCGCAATAATGTCAGCTGCTTTTACATTTTGACGATGGTCCATTCTCATATCCAAGTTGGCATCAAAGCGAATGGAAAATCCTCTTTCAGCTTCATCAAACTGGTGACTTGAAACACCCAAATCTGCGAGTATGCCATCAACAGCGTTGCATTTATGTACCCTGAGAAATTTCTGAAGGTTTCTGAAATTTTGCCTGATGAATACAATTCGTGAATCATCAGGAATATTTTTTTCAGCATCTTCATCCTGATCAAAGACAAACAATTTTCCATTGCTGCCGAGTTTTTTCAGGATTTCTCTGCTATGACCGCCGCCGCCAAATGTGCAATCCACATATATACCATCAGGTTTGATATTCAGGGCTTCAATGCTTTCGTGAAGCAGAACAGGAATATGATAATCATTTTCATGGCCTTCAGTATCAGACAAGTCGTTAGAATGGTTACGATTCGTCATGTTGATTTAACTGTTCGGCTTATCATTAATCTTGTTCATCACTTCATTAGCCAGCGTACTGAAATCATCTGCTGATATGGAGTCAAAGAACTGCTGGTAAATTGCTTTATCCCAGATTTCTAATTTATTCATGGCAGAAGCCAATACGATATCTTTTCCCAAGCCTGCATAATCAGCTAAGCTTTTAGGAAGCAATAATCTTCCGGCACTGTCGAGTTCAATTTGTACCGCACCATTAAGAAAATAACGTCTGAACTCCCTAACTTTAGGGTCGAAGTCGTTGAGGCTGTTTATTTTTTCGAAAAGTGGGTTCCAGCTTTGTATAGGGTAAAGGGTAAGACATTTCTCAAAACCTCTGTTCAATACGAAAACTGCCTTTTCGCCTTCAGGTAACTGTTTTTTGAAACCTGCTGGTAAAAGAAAGCGACCTTTCGCATCGACCGTAGATTCATATTCGCCTATGAAACCTATCATGTGGGAGTTTTTGAGTTATTTTTAGTAATTAATCGACACAAAATAACACATTTTCCCACTTTGTAACACCATTTTTGAGAAACATTTTTATCCACAAGTCGCTATGGCCCTATTTACAAGGGTTTTACACGGAAAAGTGGGTGTTTTTTACACGCATGCTGTGAATTGCTGTGGATAAGTGTGGATAAGGCGAATATATCGCCAAAGAGTTGGCTAATTGACTACTGATTTATTTATGCCACAAGCCTTTCTAACCGGCTGATTACCAGTAAAAATTGCAATAAAAATCTAAAATTGAATTACTTAATAACAGGAAGATTGATAATGAAAGTCGACCCTTTTCCCAGTGTGCTTTCAGCTTTGATGCTGCCTTTATGAGCTTCCACCATTGTTTTCACATAGCTTAAACCCAGTCCAAATCCTTTCACATTATGTATGTTACCGGTGTGAGCACGATAGAATTTTTCGAAAATCCTGGCTAAAGTTTCTTTATTCATGCCAATGCCATTGTCTTCCACTCTGATTTTAAATTGGCTTGAACTGCTTTCCGTAGACAATTTTATAACGAGGTCTGATTCTTTTGAATATTTTATGGCGTTATCCAATAAATTGTTAATCAGGTTGGTAAAATGAACATCATCCGCAATAATCAGATCATTTTCTGCATCCAGATGTAATTCTAATTTGCCATTTTTTTCAGCAAGAGGGAGATTGATATTATTAATCGCATTGTTAATCAATTCATGAGCTGACAGTTTTTTCATATTCAGCTGAAGTTCTTTTTTATCCAGAATAGCAGCTTGTAAAATAGCCTCCACCTGTTTATTCATTCTTTTATTTTCTTCACGGATAACATTTGTGAAATAGGATGATTTTTCTTTGTCTCCAATCACTTTTTCATTCTTTAAAGCATCAACGGCTAGGGAAATGGTGGCAATAGGCGTTTTGAATTCATGCGTCATGTTATTTATGAAATCGGACTTGATTTCACTTAGTTTTTTTTGACGCAGCAATGCTCTGATGGTCAGGAAGAATGCTGTAGTAATAATGATTGTAAAAATTATGGTGCCCAAAATAAACCAGAAAATTTCTCTAAAAACAATGGCTCTTTGATGCGGTACTATGATAACCAGAAATTCTTCTTTTGTAAGGTTTTCGTAATTGCTTCCCGCAGGAGGTTCCAATGGAATCGCTATATTGGTGTTATGTGCAGAATCTGAAAAATAATTGAAGAAATTTTCACTTTCTACTTGTTCGCCTGTAATGCTGTTATCTGAAACAGCAAATTCAAAATGAATACCTTCCAGGAAATGCCTATCCATTGAATTTCTGATGACCGCAGAAATCTCATCTCTGGTGAAACGCTGAATGACTGATGGTCTGAGGATTTCAAGTTTCATTTTTTCATTAGTGAGAAATAAGTCTTTCTTCTTTCCAATGGAAATGAATCCCGACTTATCTTCCATTAGCTTCTCAGCTGCTTCTGTAGAGGCTAAAAAAATGTTTTCTCTTAATTGTTTTTCTTTTGTTTCTCTTGCCGTTTTCAACCATAAAAATTGAAAATATATTAACCCTAGCAAGGAAAGCGAAATTAAAATTGCGATAGCAGGAAAAACCCTTTTCATTTAAATTAATTTGAAGCCTTTAAAATAATATAAGCTAGTTAATTGGCAAGACGACGCGAAATTAACTCAGAATGACTTACAGCGCCAGTATTTAAAAATTAAATACAGAATTTTAACGGAGTGTTTAATAAAATGGAGGACAAATTAAAATCAGACGCTGATAAATGGTAATTTTGGGCAATGATTCAGCCGAAAGAGAATATTTTACTTATCGCAGATCCTTTTTTGAAAGATGATAACTTCATTCGTTCTGTTAT
>CANGEZ010000212.1 GCA_947452875.1 Chitinophagaceae bacterium | reverse complement strand
TTAATTACTCCAGTATTCAAAACCCAACAACCTCGCCAGTTCCACTTTAGATTGACAAAGCTGGTATTCATATTGCAATTTACTGAAAGCGGCTTTTTCAACATTAGTGGCAGCAGCAGTTACATCTAAATAAGTGGCAACACCATTACGGTATCTTGATGCTGTTATTTGCTGGGCTTGCTTTGTAGCTTGCAATTGACTTTCTGTATTGGCAATTCTTTCAACTGCAGAATTGATATCCAGCAAAGTTTGTTCTATATCTTTTTTATAATTGCTTAATAAAGTTGTTTCAGATAGTTGATATTGCTTAACCACACTTTCTTGAACTTTAATTTGCTGTTTTGTTTTTCCAAATCCATAAATCGGCAAGCTGAAAGTTAATCCAGCAAGGTAATTGAAACGTATTTCATTTACATCAGGAACATAACCGTTTTTGATACCTGTTGCTGCGTTTAAGGATAATCGTGGTTTACTGTTCAACTTTACAATATCCACATCTTTTTGTGAAGAGATGATTTTGTCTTTAGCCAATTTGAATTCAGGATTGTTGGCTTCTGCGATTCCGATGTTTATCGAACTCATGTCTAAATCAAAATCAAAAATATTACCATTAGACATTTTGACTCCGGTTGTGTATTCCAGTAAATTCAGTTGTTTGTTGAGATTGTTGATTAAATCTATTTTTTTATTTTGTTCTGCGTCTATGTTTGACTGTAAGTTTAATATATCAATCTGCAACATGTCTCCACTTTTCATTTTATTTTCAGCCATTTGTTTGTTTTGTCTGAAATAATCGATGATGCTATCTTGAATGACAATGGCTTTTTTGAAATAAACAATATTATAGTAAATCGCTGCAACTTGATTTGCCAATTGATTCTTCGCCATTTTTACATTGTCTTTGGAAATCTCAATATCAGCTTTTGCTTTGTTGATATTGGATTTCAATCTACCGAAATCAAGTAAAGTGTAGGTTGTTCCAACAGATGCACCAACATTATTTACAGGAGCAAATTGAATATCTCTTCCATTGATAGGAAAAGAAATTTTAGGCATGATATAGTTGTAAGAAGTGCTGAAGCTAATATCTGGCGTTTTGTTTAAAGAAGTCAACGCTAATTTTTCTTCACCTATTTTCACCGTATTTTCGACTTCCTGAATTTTTGGAAAGAAAGAAAACGATTGGTTAATCAATGTTTTTAAATCTTTGTTAGCTTTTACTTGTTCAAATGAAAACTTTGACAAGAAAATGGATACTAATAAAAGAGAAATATTTTTCATCATTTTGATTTATAAAAATTAATGTGATTCTGAAGCTGCTTTCATGGCTACGGCTGCTTCTGCTGCAGTTTTTTTCTTCACTCTTAAAAAGGCTACCATCGGCAACACTATCAAAAAGAAAATGCCAATCAATCTGAATGAATCCAGATAACTTAAATAATAAGCTTGTTTGTCAACGGCATAACTAATCGTCGTATATGCTTTAGTGGTAGCTCCGGCTACATCCCCCGTTTTGGCAATGATACCTTGTGAAATAGCATTCACTCTTTCATTCAATTGAAACGAACCTGCAGGCATAGCGCTCACCAAATCAGAGCGATGTTGTGCATATCTTGTTGCCACAAAATTATTGGCAACTGCAATACCAAAAGCACCACCCAATTGTCGAATCATATTGTTCAATGAAATTCCGGTTGGATAATCTTTCGGTTCCAAACCAACAACAGCCTGATTGATTAAAGGCAATTGACAAAAAGCAATACCGACAGCTCTTACTAGTAATGGCCAAAAGAAATCAGATTTACCAACATCAGGACTTACACTTGCACTCATAAAAGCGTAAACAGAAAATAAAATATAACCGATGATAATTAATGGAATGGGTGTTACGCCTTTGCTCATCATTTTACCAATCATAGGCATGAGTATAACTGCAGCCATAGTGGGCAACAGTAATGAATTACCTGTTTCATAAGCAGTGAAACCTAATACTCTTTGTGCCAAAACCGGATATATAAATACAGAAGTAAACAAACCAAAACCCGCGACAAATGTGAATATGGTTGTAAAAGCAAGATTTCGATTTCCCAGCAATCTTATATTAACAGCAGGTTGAGGAATACTCAATTCGTAAAAAATAAAACCAACCAAACCAAGAACTGCAATGACAGAACAAATTCTAATGGCTTCACTATTCAGCCAATCTTCAGCTTGTCCTCTTTCCAATACAAATTGCAGGCAACCGATTCCTGCCATCAGTAATAGTATTCCTGTGTAATCAATTTTGATTTTGTCTTTGTGTTTGCCTTCATTTGGTTTTTTCTCAACGAAATAAAATGTAAGCAATGTAGCCGCAATTCCAACCGGAATATTAATCATGAATATCAATGGCCATGATGAATGATCGATGATATATCCTCCTAATGTCGGTCCTAACGTTGGTCCTAACACGATACCCATTCCGAATAAGCCAGCAGCGATTGGACGATCTTTAGGTTCGAAGGCATCAAATAAAATGGATTGTGAAGTTGATAATAATGCACCACCACCAATACCCTGAATAAATCGCCATCCAATCAGTTCAACTAACGTAGTCGATTGGCCGCACATGTAGGATGCGACGGTGAAAATAATCATTGATACGATGTAGTAATTCTTTCTTCCAAAATAAGAAGCGAGAAAACCGGTAAGTGGAATGATGATCACATTGGCGATGGCGTAAGAAGTAATCACCCAACTGATATCTTCAATGTTTACACCCAAACTTCCACTCATTTCACTCAGCGCCACATTCACAATGGAAGTATCAATCAACTCCATAACGGCAGCAGTTACTGTTGTCAGTACTATAATGGCTCTGGCAATTCCTTTGGGAGTTGTGCTCATCAGGGTTGATTATTTGATTTCAGCAGTTACAAAAACACTTAACCCTGCGCGTAACATCGATTTGTATTTTTCGAGTTCGTTGATTTTTATTTTTACAGGCACGCGTTGTGTTACTTTCACAAAATTACCGCTCGAATTATCAGGAGGCAGTAAAGCAAATTTGGCACCCGTGGCGTCGCTAATGCTCTCAACCGTTCCTGTTAATTTCAAATCAGGGAAAGCATCGAGTCTAAGATCAACTTGTTTTCCTGGGAATAGGTTTTTAATCTGATCTTCTTTAAAATTGGCAGTGATCCAGTAAGTGCTGTCGTTTACGATGGCGAATAGTGGAGTACCTGCTTGAACAAACTGACCAGAAGTGATATTTTTCTTTCCAATTTTTCCGTTGGAAGGCGCATAAATTTTTGTGTAAGTGAGTTTTAGTTGGGTTTCAGCAATTTTAGTGCTTTTGACATTTAGCATGGCTTCGCTTTTTTTCACCAAAGATTCGAGAACGGGAATTTTACTTTGAGCAGCAGTCAAATCGTTTTGAGCATTGCTGAAAACTTTTTGAGCTGTTTCGAAACTGTATTTGGAGTCGTCGAGTTGTTTTTGGGTGATGGCTTGATCGGCAAGTAGGTTTTTATTACGATTGTAATCATTTTCGGCTTGTTTCAATTTTACGTTGGCGACTTCGATATTTCCTTTATTGACATTCAGCGACACCATGGCATTTTGAACAGCAGCTTTGGCGTTGGCGATATCGGCTTGCACCTGAGCAGAGTCGGCTTCCATTTCGGCCAATTGGCTTTGCAGTTCGGCATCATCTAGTTCAACAAGGAACTGACCAGCGGTAACACTATCGTAGTCCTGAACCATCAATGTTTTTACATAACCAGAAGTTCGGGGTAAGATGGGAATGATTTGGGTTTCAACTTGTGCGTTGTCGGTGGTTTCGTGTGTAAGGCTAAAATTTATTTTTTTGTAGCCAAAGTAAATACCTGTGAGAAGCAGAACAGAAACGATAATGGGTTTTACTTTTGATTTTTTCTTTGCTAAAGCGTTAGTCATTTAAAGAATATATTAAAATAATAAAATAAAAATATTTGATAGTCAATATAATTAATTGAATTTAATTCTTTCAAAAGAATAAAATCAATAATCTTTCATTACAACGTTCTTAAAATAAAATAGTTTAATAAGCAACGTTTTATTTAAAAAAAGGATTTTATCAAATAGCTTGGAATTATAAAAAACCCTTTTTTTCAATTTTGCACGAAGGTATTTTAAATAGTCCAATGAAATTTAATTAGTTATGTCTAGAAATGGCATAATAATTGTTAAAAAAACAATAACATATTGTTGTGTTAGTTGATTAATAATGATAACTTTCGCTTCGATAGGTGTCTACTCAAATGAACTTCACCCAGTCGTAATCCTTTCTCTGTAAAAATAGTTTCGAAAATCAGA
>CANGEZ010000211.1 GCA_947452875.1 Chitinophagaceae bacterium | reverse complement strand
GGGTGCCTATGTAACACCTCAACTTGTCATGGCTAGTTTGCAACAAACCAATCAACTTAAGATAGATTTTAATGTTCCTGAAATGTATAGCAGCTTGATACAAAAAGGTAAAACTGTAAAAGTTATCGACGATAATAACAAGGAGTTTGCGGCAACAATTACAGCTGAAGAATCTCAGGTTAATGCTGCTACCGGAAATATTAAAGTCAGAGCTTTACTTCAGCAAGGCAATCTGAAACCAGGAGGATTTGTAAAAATTCAACTTGACGCAGGAATTGGTAAACAATCGATCATGGTTCCTACAAATGCCATCATTCCGGATGCCAATTCAAAAAAAATAATTGTGGTTAAAGAAGGAAAAGGTGAAATGGTGAAAATTAAAACCGGGCTAAGAAATGCTTATGGTGTTGAAGTGATTGATGGTTTGAATTCTGGGGATTCAATTGTTGTAACAGGCGTTTTGTTTGTGAAATCAGGAAAGCCGGTGAAAATAAGGTCTGTAAAAAATCTACAAGAGCTGATCAATAAATAATTACTCAACCGACATGAATATTTCTTCGTTTTCAATAAAAAGACCTGTATTTGCAACCGTACTCAATTTAGCGATTGTATTGTTTGGCATTGTGGGTTATACTTTTCTTGCAGTGAGAGATTATCCAGCCATTGATCCGCCCATTATCAATGTTACCACTTCATATGCTGGTGCTAATTCGGATATCATTGAAAGTCAAATTACAGAGCCACTAGAAAAAGTGATCAATGGTATTCCAGGTATCAGATCTATCAGCTCTTCCAGTGCTACCGGAAGAAGCAATATCAATATAGAATTCAATCTTGGCGAAAACCTTGAAGCTTCGGCTAATGATGTCCGTGATAAAGTAGGACAGGCTATTAGAAATCTCCCACAGGATATTGACGCAGCACCGGTAGTTACAAAAAGTGATGCCAATAGCGATTTCATTATTCTTGTTGGCTTGCAAAGTAGCACCAAAAGTTTGATGGAGTTAAGTGATTATGCTGAAAATGTTTTACAAGAAAAATTACAAACCATTCCTGAGGTTAGTGCAGTAAATATTTTAGGTCAAAAAAGGCCATCCATGCGCATCTGGTCTGACCCAGAAAAAATGAACTTGTACAACATTACTTTCAGTGATATAAAAAATGCCCTAGATAAAGAAAATATTGAAGTGCCTTCAGGAAAAATTTATGGAAAGACCACTGAGCTTACCATTAAAGTAATGGGCAAATTGTTGACTGAAGACGATTTTAATAATTTGATACTCAGACAAAGCAACGAAGGTATCGTTAGATTGAAAGATGTTGCCAAAGTGGAAATTGGTCCCGAAAATGAAGAATTCAGTTGGAAGTTAAATGGCGTAAATGCAGTGGGCGTTTCCATTACACCGCAGCCTGGCGCTAATTATATAAAAATTGCCGATGAATTTTATAAGCGCCTAGAAGAAATAAAAAAGAATCAGAAGAATGATATTGAACTCACAACACTTATTGACAATACGGTAAACGTAAGAAAAAGTATTCGTGAAGTTGCTGAAACTTTGTTGATTTCATTCAGTCTTGTTGTTATCGTCATTTTTTTATTCTTCAGAAATATTTTGATTGCGATTCGACCTTTGATAGACATTCCAATTTCATTGATTGCCACTTTTTTTGTGATGTACTTTGCTGGTTTCAGTATCAACATTCTGACATTATTGGCGATTGTGCTGGCTACCGGTCTAGTTGTTGATGATGGCATTGTGGTTACAGAAAATATTTTCAGAAAATTGGAGTCCGGATTGCCGATTCGAAAAGCCGCGATAGAAGGCTCTAAAGAAATATTTTTTGTAGTCGTGTCAACTTCAATAACATTGGCTGTTGTGTTTCTTCCAGTAATATTTTTGCAAGGCTTTGTGGGTAGTTTATTCAGAGAGTTTGGGATTGTGATTTCAGTTGCTGTTTTGATTTCGGCATTTGTATCACTAACGATAACACCTGTATTAAATGTGGTGCTGAACAGAAAGAATGCTGGTCATGGCAAGTTTTATGATGCCACCGAACCATTTTTTAAAGGCATGGAAAATGGTTACAAGAATTTATTAAATGGTTTTCTGAAAATGAGATGGGTAGCTTGGTTGATCGTTGCAATTTGTTTTGGATTGATCTATTACATGTTCAATAATCTGCAGAGTGAAATCGCTCCGATGGAAGATAAAAGCACGGTTCGCTTTATTTTGTCGGGTCCAGAAGGAGCCGGTTATGATTACATGGTGAAGGCCGGTGATCAGTTTATTGATTATATCCATGATTCAATTCCTGAACGTGATTTTGTATTTGGTGCCATTCCCGGATTTAACGGAACTGGTATTAATACTGGGTTTGCGAGAGTGAAACTGGTAACACCCGATAAAAGAAAAAGAACGCAAGCTGATATTGCTAAAGATATTTCTTCTAAACTTTCCGGATTCAATCAGTTGAGAATTTCAGCAGTACAAGAGCAGACCATTTCAATAGGACTTAGTTCTCGAGGTTCATTACCCGTGCAGTTTATTTTACAAAATCTGGATTTCGAAAAGCTTAAATCATTTATTCCTAAATTTCTGGAAGAAGCCAGAAAAGATAAAACCTTCATAACGCCAACGGTTGACTGCAATTTGAAATTCAACAAACCTGAATTGGATATTTCTATAGACAGATTGAAAGCAAGAGAATTAGGTGTTACCATTAGCGATATTGGAGATGTAATGCAAGGCGCATTCAGTGGAAGAAGATTGGGTTATTATATCAATAATGGAAAGCAATATCAGGTGATTGGTCAGGTTCCTTATAACGACAGGCAAATGCCGGGTGATATTTCAAACTTGTATGTAAGAAATAGCAGGGGAGAGCGTATTCCATTATCATCAGTTATTAAGTTAAATGAAAATTCAAATCCTCCTACATTATTTCATTTCAATAGATACAAAGCAGCTACCATACAGGCAGGGTTAGCCGAAGGAATGACGATTGGTGACGGCGTGAAAGCCATGAATAGAATTGCTGCTAAAGTTTTAGATAGTTCATTTCAAACAGAACTTAGCGGTCCTTCAAGAGATTATGCTGAAAGCAATAGCAATACCAGTTTCGCATTTATGCTGGCTTTGTTATTGATATATCTTGTTCTGGCTGCCCAGTTTGAAAGTTTTAAAGATCCATTTATTATCATGATTACGGTGCCTTTAGCATTAGCGGGAGCCTTATTGAGTTTATGGATTTTTGATCAGACCATAAATATCTTTTCACAGATTGGTATGATTATGTTGATAGGATTGGTAACTAAAAATGGGATTTTAATTGTAGAGTTTGCTAATAAAAAAAGAGAAGAAGGTATTGATAAAAAACAAGCCGTATTGGAAGCTGCACAGCAAAGACTAAGGCCTATTCTTATGACCACATTGGCAACGGCTTTAGGAGCATTGCCCATTGCATTAAGTATTGGCGCCGCAAGTACCAGCCGTATGCCTTTGGGAATTGTAATTGTAGGTGGCTTGTTGTTTTCACTAATATTGACGTTGCTGGTTATTCCGGCGATATATACTTACATAAGTAGCAAACATCAAATTGTAAAAGTTGATTCCAATGATTAATAGAAAGCTATTATTTTTATTCATATTGATTTTTAACGGGTATGCATTATCGGCACAGCAGTTGACATTATCTGATGCCATTTCTATAGCATTGAAAAATAATTATCAAATTCAGATTGAAAAAAATAATCTTAAAATAAGCACCATCAATAATAACAAAGGGGTAGCAGGTGCCTTACCTTTTGTATCTATGAACGCATCTGATCAGGAAAGTAGGGTAGATGTAAACCAGCGATTGAATAGTGGCACTGAAATTAATAGAGCAGGCGCATACGCTAATTCACTCAATGCAAACATAACAGGAAGCATTACTCTTTACAATGGTTATAAGATAACCGCGACTCAGCAAAGATTGCAGGCTTTACAACAACAATCTGAACAAATATTGAATGCTCAAATTCAAAATACAATCGCTGGTGTGATGTTGAGATATTATACTGTCGTAAGAGAACAGCATTATGTTTCAACAATTGAAAAAAGTATCGAGTTGGTCAATAAGCAATTGGAATTGGTTCAATCTAGAAAGAAACTCGGACTTTCAAATGATGCTGAATTGTTTCAATCACAAATTGATTTGAATACAAGAACCTTGGAATTGTCAACACAACAAGCTCTTGTTAAACAATCCAAAATCGAATTGCTCAATATACTTGATATCAACCCTGATTCATCCATGTCGATAAACGACAGCATATTTTTAAATAATGATATTTTACTTCCAGAAGTATTATCTAG
>CANGEZ010000210.1 GCA_947452875.1 Chitinophagaceae bacterium | reverse complement strand
CGCTTGAAAAAAGTCCAAATGACTTCGCACGCATTCATATCCTGGCTCGTTTTTCCTATTATTGCTTCATTCAAATACTGATAGCCTTGTGGCCAAGTGTGCCCACCGTTTAAAACCACATAACTTACCACTTCACTACTATTTGTCCCACCTGAATAAACTCTTTGTTTAATAGTTGTTCCATCATTTGCTATGTCTGGTAAATCTATAATAATTGGTGTAGAATTGCAACCATTAATGGTTACCCATTTATCTATGGCTTGAAAATGAGACAATACCGTTCCGCCTGCTGTACCTCCTGCGGTCATTTGTCCTCCCGTAAATGGAACAAGAGGGTCTGTTGTTCCGTGAATATATATGGCAGGTACTGGTCGCCCGGGATTGCAATTCGGTGCAATGGTTGTTGCTTCAATAGTTGCTGCATCCACTGCAATAGCTGCAATACGATTACTTAATTCACAACCCAAACGAGAGGACATGAATCCGCCATTAGAAATTCCCGTAGCATAAATTTTAGTGCCATCAACCGAATAGTTGTTAATCATATAATCACACATTTGATTGAAAAAACTAACATCATTAATTCCTAATTGATTGGGGGTTGTTGGTCGTCCATCATTCCAATTATTTTGTATTCCTGCAGGATAAACTAATACAACCTTATCTCTTTCGGCGATAGGTTTGAAGTTGGCAATATTTATCATTCCTTCTGGTGTGCCACTTCCTCCATGTATAGCAAAAATCAAAGGCATTTTACCTGCATTATTGTAACCTGTTGGAAGATACACTATAAAACTTCTTGCATTCCCGTCAACAATTAGGTTTATTGTTTTTTGTTCACTTGGCTTGTCTGCAGATGTTGTGGGGTTGTCGTCTTTTTTACAAGAGATTAGTAAAACAGAAATGGCAATCAATTTGATTATATATTGCATAGATTGTTAAATTAGTTATTTAGTTTTAATCAAATTTAATTTAGACAAACATCAACTTATCTTTTTTTATAAAATTAATTTATGATAGAGAGAAATTTATCCTTTTGCTAAAAGATACAACCAATCTATACCATTGATTATAATAGAAAAAGCCATCATTTCTGATGGCTCGTGTAGTTGTGTTCCCTTTCGGAAGAAAGATGAAGCTTTAATGCAATGATTTAGTATGTAACTTCTAGAAAGTGACAGAAATATTACACACTCATACATTTAAAATTAAAATTTATCACGGCAACACCAACTTCAATTCTCCCCCCAAACCTTCTCGGATAATTTTTATCAAGGTTGATAGTTTGATATCTGAGGCATCATTCTCAATTCTGGAGATATAAGATTTATTGGTGCCGCATTTAGTTGCAAGTTCTTGCTGGGTCATACCACGACTATTTCTTGCTTCTTCCAATAAAAAACCAATTTTAAAAACTTCAAACCCTCTTTCAAACTTTTCTCTTATTGGAGTTCCAACTTTCCCGTATTGACTTTCAATAAATTCATCAAGGGATGTTAGATTTTTATTTTTCGTTTTCATATTTATATTCCTCCTTGATTTTTATTGCTTTTAAAATTTCTTGTTTCGGAGTTTTTTGAGCTTTCTTAATAAAGCCATTGCATAAAATGATTTTGTTTCCTTTTTCAAAAAAACAGAATATGCGATAAGCCTTTCCGTCCCATGAAATTCTGAGTTCAAATAGACCATTTACACCTTCAATTTTTTTGAAAAACTTTGAAGGAATTTTTGGAAGAGATGCTAATGATTTAAGCATCCACATTACTTTACTCCTGCTGTCTTCATCCAATGATTTGAAAAAATAGAGGAAGTAATCTTTCCAAAAAACAAATTCTCTTTTCATACTGCAAAAGTTGTCCAAACAGACAACAATAGCAGGTGAAAAAAGCGGTAAATAACCGCTTTTTTTCTGCTCCCCCTGCCCGACTTGAACGGGCGACCCTCTGATTAACAGTCAGATGCTCTAACCAACTGAGCTAAGGAGGAATTTGTTTTTGATTTCCTAAACGCTTTTTCCGATTTCCCCCTTTCTCCTTTGGGGAAAGGGTTGGGGATTGGGGCGATTAGGGACGCAAAAATACTGATTTTCAGTTTTTAAACAAATCAATTTTCAAATAATATTATCCAAATAGCCCTTTTTTTTCTTCAATCCCTATAAATATTCCATCTTCCCTCTCTTCTACCTTATAAATCTTTAAAAAATATCCCTCGCCAGTTACATTTCTGCCATTTTCAAAACTAAATTTATACCGATGCAATGGACAAACTATGTTTCCTAAGGCATCAATATATCCCGAAGCCATTTTTCCGCCGGCATGAGGACATTTGGCAGCACAGGCTTTTAGTTTTTCTTCGTGCATTCCAACGCAAACAAGTTTACCATCAACTTCTACTTCAGCAAGATTATTTTCTGCCTGAAATAATTCGGTGCGGCTTTCGGCAATTTTTTTCCAAAACATTGTAAGTAATGTTTAATAAGTTCAAAACGTTCAATGCCTGCCTACCGGCAGGCAGGAGTTTAAAAGGTTACGACAAAATATCAATTAACTGTCTGAAAGCTATTCTTGTTCCAAAATTGTTTTTGATACGAAACCTTTTGAACATCTTGAACCTTTGAAACCTTTTGAACTTTAATAGAAATACTCCGCCTTATACGGATACCTTATCTGATACATCTCTCTCACCTTATTCAAAATTGTTTGTCTCAATCCATCAAGGTTTCGTCTCTCCGTTGCCGAAACAAACACACAATTGCCTTTGGTTTCTTCCTGCCATCTTTCTTTCAACTCTCTCAATATATCCTGCTTTACATCTTCTTCCAACCACTCGTCAAACGTAACTTCTTCAAAACGATCCATTTTATTAAAAATCGTGATGGTTGGTTTTTCAGCAGAACCTAATTCGGCAAGCGTTTTATTTACAACTGTCAATTGTTCTTCATATTGAGGATGAGAAATATCAACAACATGCATTAAAATATCTGCTTCTCTAACCTCGTCCAATGTACTCTTAAAACTTTCAACAAGATGATGAGGAAGTTTTCTGATAAACCCAACGGTATCGCTTAACAAAAATGGCGTTTGTTCAAAAACAACTTTTCTGGTTGTGGTATCAAGTGTAGCAAACAATTTGTTTTCAGCAAACACTTCGCTTTTACTCAACACATTCATTAAAGTAGATTTTCCAACGTTAGTATAACCTACCAATGCCACGCGAATAAATTCACCACGCTCTTTTCTTTGTGTAAATGATTGTTTGTCGATTTCGGCTAACCGTTTACGTAAGAGCGCAATTTTATCTTTAACAATACGTCTATCTGTTTCAATTTCAGTTTCACCCGGACCTCTTGTACCCACGCCACCGCCTTGTCTTTCCAAGTGTTTCCACATCCCTTTAAGTCGAGGTAATATGTATTGATATTGTGCTAGCTCTACTTGTGTTTTCGCTTGAGCGGTCTTGGCTCTTGATGCAAATATGTCGAGAATCAAATCACTTCGGTCAATGGCTTTCATGCCAATCGCTTTTTCGATATTGATAATCTGTGCGCCGGATAATTCATCATCAAATATGACGAGTGTAACATTTCCTTTGAGTAAAATAAAATTTTTGATTTCTTCCAGCTTGCCTTTTCCTAAAAATGTTTTGCTGTCGGGATGCGCCATTCTTTGAGTGAAGCGCTTTATCGTTGTGGCACCTGCAGTCGATGCTAAAAATTCCAGCTCATCAAGATATTCTGTAACCTGCTGTTCAGTTTGATCTTTCTGTATCAAACCAACAAGTATCGCTACTTCTTCCGAACCTGATGATTTCTTTTTTTCTATCAAAACTTATTTTCAATTTGATGATTTGGCAATGGGATAATTTGATGATGGTAAATCCATTCAGTCGTCAACCTTTTGAACTCCTGCCTACCGGCAAGCAGGCATTGAACATACCGAGCCCTTGAAACCTTACTTAGCGCTCGCGTTGGCCATATCCAACCAATGTTTCAATGCCGAACAACTTCTATACTCTTCATCGATCATGATGTAGTAGTTTCTCTTTTTATCATCAAACCATTTTTCAAGTGCGGTTTCTTTCTTTTGTTCAAGTGCTCTTTGAGCAACTTTGTTGTAATCGTCTTTTAGATTTTCACGATGAGGCTCCGTTTTAGTTTTTAGATAAACAATACGAATTCCTTTTTTTCCTCTCTCATCGGTATATTCTAACGGTTGTGAATACTCGCCAACTTTCAAGTCTTTCATTTTCACAACAAGATCTTTATCTAGCTGATCGATGGTAAGGAATGTACCATCTCTGCCTTGTATCATTCCTGCAGTAAACTTACTGGATTCGTCATCACTGTATCTTGAAACCGCTGTT
>CANGEZ010000209.1 GCA_947452875.1 Chitinophagaceae bacterium | reverse complement strand
GAATCACCAGGTTTGTCTTTTTTTACTTTTTCAAGTTCGTCTTTGTCTACCTGATCTTCATCAATCCCAACAGTATCTCTAATTAATTTTATATAGCCTTTAGCTAGCAAATAAGCGGAATCTTTGGAATGTCTCATAGAATCCTGTCTTTTCAACTCGATAAAAATACGTGGAGGCATGAGGTTAAGATTTGACAATTGTTCTAATCTCGCTACTCTTGCTTTGTCTGTAATAGAGTCTTTCAGATATTTTTCTATCATCAAACCAACTATCGGTGCTGCATAAGTGCCACCAAAATGTCCGCTGTTTTCAACCACGCACATGATGGCTATTTTCGGGTTGTCTCTTGGCGCAAATCCACAGAAGAAAGAGTGATTCTGTTGTTTTACGCCTTTATAATAGTTTTCTACAGTACCTGTTTTACCACAGATTACGATGTCTTTTACTTTTGCACCGGCTCCTGTTCCCCTATCAACCACACCTTGCATACCATCATGAACGGCTTCAAAAATACTATCAGGAATAAAAGTAGGTACGATTTTTTTTCTGTACTTGGATAGCATGTCAAATCGATCTCCGCCATCTATGGAGTCTACTACATGTGGTGTATAATACCAGCCTTTATTGGCGATATAAGCCATTTCATTGGCTACCTGCAAAGGCGTAACATCCACCTCTCCTTGTCCGATACTTACTGAACGAAAAGTACAAAAATTCCAATGGCCTGATCCATACACTTTGTTGTAATAATTAGGCGTTGGAATATTTCCAGTTTTTTCAGAGGGTACATCCACACCCAATCTGTGGCCTAATCCAAAGCCATACATGTAACGATCCCAATGCCATAAAGCACTGTCTGAATTTGGATACTTCGGATTGTTCATTACCCGTTGCATCACATTGGCAAAATAAGTATTGTCGGAAATGGTAATGGCACCACGTAAATCAAATGTTCCTACATCCAAACATTTCATCGGCCTTCCACCGCCACATCCGTAGAATGCACCACCGCAAGAAAAGCGTGTATCAGTTGTAATCACGCCTTCATGCAAGCCAATCAATGCCTGTAATGTTTTAAAAGTAGAACCAGGAGAGTATGTCGCACTTACAGTTCTATTCAGAAGTGGTAATGCCGGATTTAAAAACAATTCAGAGAAATGTTTTCTTCTTTCGCTGCCGGTTAAATAATTGGGATGATAAGTTGGTGCACTCACCATAGCAAGAATTCCACCTGTTTTAGGATCAATCGCTACTATTGAACCTAATTTATTTTGCATGAGCTTTTCTCCCAATTGTTGCAATTCAACATCTATAGAAGTATAGAGATTTTGTCCGGCAATTGCCATCGTATCGTAAATTCCTTTTTCAAGTCGCTCGGTCAATCTGTTTTTATTGTCTCTTTTCCAGTATTCGATACCTCGCTCACCCATCAACACTTTTTCATAAGTTCTTTCCAATCCTGTCATACCCGCATAATCACCAGCTACATAACCTTCTCCGGGATGTTTCTTTAAAAAATTAGTATCTACCTCCGCCGTGTAACCCAAAACGTTAGCTGCCGCATCAAAAGGAAAACTTCTTACCGATCTTTCTTGTAAATAAAAAGCAGGTGTGAATTTGTATAGCGACTCATTGAGCTTGGCCATTTTCTCATCACTCAGCAAGGCTTCAAAAACAGCAGGTCTTGTTCTGCCATTTTTAATAATCAATTCAATGATTCTTTTTTTAAACTGTGCCGTATCAATATCAAGTATTTCGCAGAGTGCAAACGTATCAATGCCCTTGAGTTTATTGGGCGTCACCATCAAATCAGAAATATTGGTGTTTTGCAAAATGGCATTTTTCTTTCTGTCGAAAACAATTCCTCTGTCGGGATAAACTACTTTTCTGAACATGCCCTGATCTTCAGCAAGAATTTTATACTTAGAAGTAATTACTTGTAATGTAAAAAGGCGAATGATGATGATAACGAATAATGAAATAAAGATGAGCCTGATGATATTTTTCCGGGATTCATTATAAACAGGCACTTGAAGCTGATTTTAATCGTTAATCGTAAATAATTCAGTTTACTTTATTCAGTAAATTTCTATAAAAAAAATTGAAAAATCTAAATAGTATTGGTTTTAAATTTCTGATTTCTCGAGAATAACAATTCAGTAATTAAAACCAACATCAATCCAATAGCTGTAGACAATAATGTTTTCAAAAAGAAATACCATACATCTGCAAACTGCCAGGCTTCCAATAAAAATAACCAGGAATTGTGAAGCATGATTAACAAGCCCGCATAAATCAAATACGGAAGCATGCCACCCATACTTCTGAATGAAGGTTCTTCATAATTGGTTTCCGCACCTTCTTGTGGTATCATCAGATTAATGATAAATGGCCTTACATAAGCCATCAACACACAAGCTGCCGCATGAAATCCAGGATGATGACGAAAACTGTCTAGGGTCATTCCTAAAATAAAAGACAACAGCATCAACACCGTACGGTTAATTTTAAAAGGCAACCATAAAATGAAAATAAAATAGATGTATGGCGTCACCATCTGGTGTAATCTGATTTTATCAAGTACATACACCTGAAATAAAATCAGCACACAAAAACGAACGATATTTTTAACGATAGTACTCATTAGTTATCAAGGCTGTGTTTTTACTTTTTCAAGGATGTCATGAACACCATCCTGATCTGCATTTTCAATTACATACACATATTGCAGGTTATAAAAATTACAAGCCGTTCTGAATTTTACTCTGAAATAATTGGTGCTTTTTTCTTTAAACAAAGCTTCTACTCTTCCAATTTTCATCCCCTTCGGAAATGCTGTACTGAATCCGCTACTGATAATGGAATCTCCTTTGGTAATCTTTGCACTTTTAGGAATGCCCATTAATGTAATGATGTTTGGTGTTTCACCATCCCAATTCAACGTACCGGTTTCTCCGCCTTTAAGCAGCTTACCACTAATATGACTGTCTTTATGCAACAAACTCATCACTACTGCATATTTGGGATTCACTTCGGTGACGATTCCTACCACTCCATTATTCGGATCTACAACACCCATTCCTTCTTTTACACCACTCGCACTGCCACGAGAAAGCACAATGAAATTATTATTAGCCGTTACCGAATTTGAAATGACGGTTGCCGCAAGGTATCTGAATTTTCGGTATTGAAGCAATGAATCTACCCTAATAGAATCTACAGTCAACTTTGATGCTGTATCAGGAATGGAATAGTTAGATTTTAATTTATTGTACAGTTCTTCATTGGCTTTCAACAAAGAATCATTCGTCTTCTTTAAATAAAAATATTTCTGAACTTCAAAATATCGACCATTGATACGACCTGTAACGTTGTTTGAAATATTGCCGAAAGCGGCATGATGGTATTTACTGTAATCCACAATAAAATACACAGACATCACCTGAAGAAACAGGAAAAAAAGTAAATTGAAATGACGACGAATGAAAAGAAAAATGTTTCTCACCTGCTGCTTATGTTTTTATAAATACTCAAATGCCCGGCAGGAAAGCGGCAATGAATGACTTAAAAAATTATCTCATTACAAAAGGAAACCTGTCATAGTTTTTTAAAGCGATGCCTGTTCCTCTTACCACACTTTTTAGTGGATCATCGGCTATGTGAACTGGCAATTTGATTTTGTTCATCAAACGCTTGTCTAAGCCTCTCAATAACGAACCACCACCTGTGATGTACAAACCTCTTCTATAAATATCAGCAGCCAATTCGGGAGGAGTTGTCTCCAATGCTTTAAGAATGGCTTCTTCAATTTTGAAAATGCTTTTATCTAATGCTTCGGCTACTTCTTGGTAACTCACCATTACTTGCTTTGGAATACCTGTTACCAAATCACGACCATTAACAGGAATATCATCAGGAGGATTATCTAAATCTTTTAATGCAGCTCCAATTTGAATTTTAATTTGTTCGGCGGTACGTTCACCAATAAGTAAACTATGGTAACGACGCAATGCTTCCATAATATCTGCGGTAAATTCATCACCAGCAATACGAATACTTTGATCACAAACTATTCCGGCTAAGGCAATTACAGTAATACCTGTAGTTCCACCACCAATATCGATAATCATGTTTCCAACCGGTTCTTCAACATCAATTCCAATACCCAAAGCAGCTGCCATAGGCTCATGTATCAAGTAAACTTCTTTAGCTCCGGCTTGTTCGGCACTGTCTCTTACTGCTCTTTTTTCTACTTCGGTAATGCTGCTTGGAATACAAATCATCATTCTCCAACTTGGAGCAAAAAGTGGTTTTTTGGGATACACCAATTTGATCAGCTCTCTGATCATCAACTCAGCAGCGTTGAAATCCGCAATTACACCATCTCT
>CANGEZ010000208.1 GCA_947452875.1 Chitinophagaceae bacterium | reverse complement strand
GCCTACAGGATATCCTGGTAGCATGCTGCTTTCATTAATACCGCCGCTGTGGTTTTATGTGATGAATGGGAGGATTAGGATGGATAAGCTAGATAGGCTGGATAAAGCTTGATAAGCTAGATAGCACCTACTTCTCAGCAATGTCTCCTGCAAGGGACGTTGCGTTTCAATCAACTCATTGAACTCATTGAACATTTCAAACCTTTTAAACAACAATGCAGTTACTTCGCTCTCGCGCCATTCGCCACAAATGCCATCACATCTGATTTCTCAACATCATTCAATTTTGCTTTTGGCGCCATACTTCTCATGATAGAGGTCCATTCTTTAGCGGTATACTCTGAAGGCCTTTTTAATTCATGACATTTACCACATTTGGCAGTATATACTTTCTCTCCTTCTACAACCGAAGGTGCCGCTGATGCCGTCATCATATTAAATTGAGCTGGTGCTTCCTTAGGAGCTGCAGCCACTGTTGGCGTTGACTTATGACTACAAGCAGTAAGAATTATTATTGCTGTAAATGCAATGGCAAAAATTGATTTTGTATGTTTCATTATAAAAAGTTTAAAAGGTTCAATAAGTTCAAAATTGTTCAATAGGTTCGTCTTTGAAAAAAGATTCGTTTGAAACATCAAACACCAATCAACTTTCCCCTTTGGGGGAACGAGGGGGCTCTACTTATCAATCGCTCCCGCCCCAAAATACTTATGCAAAATCTGAGGTAAATGAATACCCTTTTCAGATTGATTGTTTTCCAGCAAAGCCGCTAAAATCCTTGGTAAAGCTAATGAAGATCCATTTAATGAATGAAGCAATTGTGTCTTACCGGCCTCATCCTTATACCTGATTTTCATTCTGTTCGTCTGGAACGTTTCAAAGTTACTTACTGAACTTACTTCCAGCCATTTTTGCTGGGCTGCGCTATACACTTCAAAGTCGTAAGTCAATGCAGATGTGAAGCTCATATCGCCACCGCATAGACGAAGTATGCGATAAGGCAATTCTAAAAGATTTAATAGTTTTTCAACATGGTTCACCATTTCTTCAAGCACACTGTAACTTTTATCAGGATGTACCATTTGAATGATTTCAACTTTATCAAATTGATGCACCCTGTTCAATCCTCTTACATCAGATCCAAAGCTTCCTGCTTCTCTTCTGAAACATGGTGTATAAGCCGTCATCATCACAGGCAAATCTGCGTCTTTGATGATTTCATTACTGTAAACATTAGTTACCGGTACTTCAGCAGTGGGTATCAAATACAATCCATCTGCAGTAATGTGATACATCTGACCTTCTTTATCAGGTAATTGTCCGGTTCCATATGCAGTAGCTTCATTTACCATCAATGGCGGCAAATATTCCATGTATCCAGCGTCTGTATTGTAATCCAGAAAAAACTGAATTAAAGAACGTTGTATTTTCGCACCTTTGCCTTTATACAATGGAAATCCGCTTCCGGCTATTTTAGCGCCAGTTTCAAAATCAATTAAATTATATTCTTTGATTAAATCCCAATGTGGTTTTGCACCCGCAAATAACTCAGGAATTTTTCCACCTGATCTTACCACTTCATTATCTTCCGTTGATTTTCCTTTTGGAACACTTATATGTGGCAAATTCGGCAACAACAAAATATTTTTATTGAATTCCGCTTCTAGTTTTTCAAGAGATGAGGCTTTTTCAGACATTTCAGCTTTCAATGCAGTTACTTCAGCTTTCTTGGTTTCGGCTGCCTCTTTTTCGCCTTTGCCCATCAACATACCAATCTCTTTTGAGGCGGCATTTATCGAGGCTTGAATAGATTCCGAAGCAAATTTTATTTTTCTCAGTTCATCATCGATTTCAAGAATGGTATCTACCAAACCGATATTTCCAAAGTTTTTGACAGCCAGTCTTTCTTTAACCAGCTCCGGATTCTGACGAATAAAATTTACCTGTAACATCTGCTTTTTCTTATTTTAATAATTCAATTTGGCAACAAAGATAATTGGGATTTGCTTATTACCTAATTTTGCGCCATGCAACAAATGGAAGAGGACTTACAAGTCAGGTGGTTAAAGCTGAGAATTAAATTGAAAGAGCGCTTTGGCATCAAGCCGGATATGAATGGCGTATTGCTCATTATCGGCGTTCAGGAACTTGGGCAGGGACCTCAGGAATTTTCAAAAGAACAAAAACAAGACCTCATGCATATCGCCGTTTGTACCGTACTTATGCAAAGTGAGTATTATACACATGATGGACTTGATGATGAAGGCTGGCCGCATTTCACTCAAATCAAGGCTTTACCCGAATTTGACCTTTTTGAACAAGAAAATTTCCTCAAAGACCATATTTTGCTTTATTTTCAATCTTTGGAATTTATTTAAAACTATATAACACATGAAGACAAAACTATTTTTTCTTTCTCTTGCATTAACAGGATTATCCGTTTCAACATTATTTGCTCAAACTAAAACAGTAGCGCCTAAAAAACCGACTCCTGCAGCTACAGCTCCCGCAATTCCCGGAAAAACTAAAGTAAAAATCACTACAGATATGGGTGTGATTGTGATAAGACTATACGATGCTACACCTAAACACAGAGATAATTTCGTAAAGCTAGTTAAGCAAGGTTTTTATGATAGTTTGTTATTTCACAGAATCATTCAAGGTTTCATGATTCAAGGTGGTGATCCTTTAAGCAAAAATGCTCAGCCTGGCGAAATGCTCGGAATGGGTGGTGGTGATATGGAGAGAATTCCTGCCGAATTCAATCCACAATTGATTCATAAAAAAGGTGCACTTTGTGCTGCAAGAGATGGAAATCCAGAAAAAGCCAGTAGCGCTTGTCAGTTTTACATCGTACAAGGAAAGCCTTCTGCCAATGAAGAGCTAGATATGATTGGTCAACAAAATGGCATCAAATACACACCTGAACAGAAAAAAATATACAATACCATTGGTGGTACGCCGTTTTTGGATATGAACTATACTGTTTATGGGGAAGTGGTAAGTGGCATCGAAGTAGTTGATAAAATTGCTGCTGCTGAAAAAGAACCAGGTGACAGACCGAAAAAAGACATCAGAATGAAAATGGAATTGATGAAAAAATAATGGACTCACTATTTTCATCTAAATTGCACGAAATTTTAAAGTAAATTATATAATGAACTATCCCGCTCATTTAAAATACACCAAAGATCACGAATGGATTTTGGTAGAAGGAAATACAGCAACAGTTGGTATTACTGATTTTGCTCAAAGAGAATTAGGCGACATCGTATTTATCGACATCAATGCAATGGGCAAAGCTCTAGCCGCAGAAGAAATTTTCGGAACAGTTGAAGCTGTAAAAACAGTAAGTGATTTGTTTATTCCTGTAGCAGGAACCATCATTGAAATTAATGCTGCCATTGAAAGTAATCCTGAACTTGTAAACAGCGACCCATACGGCGAAGGTTGGATGATCAAAATGACACTTGACAATGCTTCAGATGTTGATGGATTAATGACTGCAGATGCTTACACAGCATTGGTTGGGTAATTAAAAAACTGAATGTTGAATAGTATTCCATTTAAAAAATTCATACCGGCTATATTATGGTTTTTGCTGGTGTTGTTTTTGATTTGTTTACCTGGTCAGGAATTTCCTGAATTGGATGGTTGGTCGGCGTGGCTGGAAAAAATACATTTCGATAAATGGGTTCATGCAGGAATGTTTGGTACCATGATGATGTTATTCGCCTTTCCATTCAGGTCTGCCGATTTACATGAAGAAAAGAAAAAGTCAATCTATTTCCTTATTGCAGTGTTGACTAGCATTTGGGGATTGGCAACAGAATGTATTCAGCTATATATCCCTTTCAGAAGCTTCGACTTATTAGATTGGGCTGCAGATAGCTTTGGTAGTATAATTGCGCTATATGTGATGCGCTTGTTTCCTACTAAATAACAACTTAACTTTGAACTATGCTGAACGTAGAAAATATGGAGTATAATACTACCAGAAATCATTTGATTATGAAAGAATATGGCAGACATATTCAAAAGATGGTAGAATACCTAATCAAAATAGAAGATAAAGAAGACAGACAAAAAAATGCGTATGCCGTAATTGAGCTAATGGGATTTTTGAATCCACATCTCAAAAATGTGGAAGATTTTCGCCACAAATTATGGGACCATCTTTTTTTAATCAGCGATTTTCAATTGGATGTGGAAAGTCCATACCCAATCCCCACCAGAGAAACTTTAAAAGCAAGACCTGAAAAATTAAGATATCCTAAAAAATATCCTCAATTCAATCACTTGGGTAAAAACATTGAGTTGATCATCGACAAAGCGTTAAGAGAAGAAAATCCAGAAAAGAAACAAGGTTTTGCCAATGCCATTGCCTATTACATGAAACTGACTTACAG
>CANGEZ010000207.1 GCA_947452875.1 Chitinophagaceae bacterium | reverse complement strand
GATTTGCAAACTCTTGAGAAAAAAATGAATGAACTCGCAAAGCAAAACAATGCCTTTTTACGTAAGGCCATGCCAAAAGCAGAAGCCATTCAATATTTCACAGAAAAAGGAGATGAATACAAACTTGATCTGTTGACAAACCTGACCGACGGAGAAATTACTTTTTATACACAAGGAGGATTTACTGACTTATGTAGAGGCCCTCATATTCCAAATACAGGTTTTATTAAAGCCATTAAATTAACCAGTCTTGCCGGTGCTTATTGGAAAGGAAACGAAAAAAACAAACAGCTGACTCGTATTTATGGTGTTACTTTTCCTAATCAGAAAGAATTGGATGAATACTTATTGATGCTTGAAGAAGCTAAGAAAAGAGACCATAGAAAATTAGGAAAAGAATTGGGCATTTTCACCATGGATGATATGGTTGGACAAGGATTGCCTTTGTGGTTGCCTAATGGAGGTATTGTAATTGAAGAACTTGAAAAATTAGCAAAAGAAACCGAATCAGCAGCAGGATACAAAAGGGTAGTAACGCCACATATCGCTAAAGAAGAAATGTATTTAACAAGTGGGCATTTGCCATACTATGCAGATAGTATGTTTCCTCCTATGGAATTAGATGGTACGAAATATTATCTACGAGCCATGAATTGTCCTCACCATCATAAAATTTTTGATGCAGAGCCTAAAAGTTATAAGGATTTACCTTTCCGTATTGCTGAATATGGAACTTGTTATAGATATGAACAAAGTGGTGAGTTATTCGGATTGATGAGGGTGAGATGTTTGCATATGAATGATGCTCATATTTATTGTAGCAAAGAACAGTTTGCAGATGAGTTCAGAGCGGTGAATGAAATGTATCTTAAGTATTTCAAGATTTTTGGAATTGACAAATATGTAATGAGATTGAGTTTACATGAACCTTCCAAAAGAGGACAGAAATATATTGATGCGCCAGAATTGTGGGAACAAACTGAAGCCATGGTTCGTGAAACATTGATTGAATCTAATATTCCGTTTATTGAGGTACAGGATGAAGCTGCATTTTACGGGCCTAAAATTGATGTTCAGATTTGGAGTGCTATTGGAAGAGAATTCACTTTGGCGACCAATCAGGTAGATTTCAACAGTGGAAATAAATTCAAGCTTTCATACACAACTCAACAAAATGGCACAGATGTACCATTGATCATACATCGTGCGCCATTAGGAACTCACGAAAGATTTATTGGTTTCTTGTTGGAGCATTATGCAGGAAAATTCCCAACATGGTTGGCTCCTTTACAAGTAAAAGTCTTGCCCATCAGCGATAAGTTCATGGACTATTCGAATTTGGTATTGAGCGCATTAAAAAAAGCAGGAATCAGAGCTGAAGTTGATGATAGAAACGAAAAAATAGGCAAAAAAATAAGAGACACAGAAATGATGAAAGTGCCTTACATGCTGGTAATTGGAGAAAAAGAGATGAATGACAATTGTGTTTCAATTCGCAGACAAGGTAAAGGCGATTTGGGCTCAAAAGAGCTTTTGTCGTTTGTAAACGAAATATCACAGGAAATTTCAGAAAGAAGAGGAGAATAAGAAAATTTGTGCTTAATTTTATCTAGTAAAAAATAAATTGTAAATCAAAATTTTTAAATGGCATTTCCACCAAGACCACCCAGGGGCGCATTTAATCCCCGTTTCAAAAAAGAACAACAACAGGAACATCGTACCAACTACATGATTAAAGTGCCTGAAGTAAGGCTAGTTGGAGAAAATCTAGAACCCGGTATTTACCCAACTCCTGATGCCATGAAAATCGCACAGGGACAAGGCCTTGACCTTGTAGAAATTTCTCCTGGAGCCAATCCTCCTGTTTGTAAAATCATTGACTACAACAAGTTTTTATACGACGAGAAGAAGAAGAAAAAAGAAATGAAAGCGAAAGCCAAAACCAGCGAGGTTAAGGAAATTCGTTTTACACCAAATACTGATGACCATGATTTTGAATTTAAAGTGAAGCATGCTGAGAAATTTCTTCTTGATGGAGATAAAGTAAAAGCTCATGTTCAATTTAAAGGAAGAGCTATCATGTTTAAAGAAAGAGGAGAATTGCTATTGCTTAAATTTGCCGACAGATTAAAAGATGTTGGTGCTTTGGAGGGTTTACCTAAAATGGAAGGAAAGAGAATGCTAGTGATGTTTGCACCAAAAGCACAACAAAAACAAAAGAAAGGTTCTGAATTGGGTAAATTAGTTGAAAAGAAAACTGAAGAGAAACCTGAGGAAAAGCCAGAAGCATAACAAACAAACACAATTACATATAAAAGCTGTCTTTACGAAGATGGCTTTTTTAATTTCTATAAATCATTTGCTTTGGATATAAGTTTAAACAAATACATCAGTGACTCTGGTTTTTGCAGTCGCCGTGAAGCTGATAAATACATTGAAGAATGTAGGGTTACGATTAATGGGCAAGATGCATTCAAAGGAAATCGCGTGATGCAAGGTGATGATGTAAGAATCGACGGAGAACCCATCAGAAAGAAAAAGACGGCACCGGTTTATATCGCCTTCAATAAACCCAAAGGAATTACTTGTACAACGGATACGAAAGACAAATCGAATATCATTGATTTCATTAATTATAAATCTAGAATTTTTCCAATTGGCCGTCTCGACAAATTATCAGATGGATTGATTTTCTTAACCAATGATGGTGATATCGTAAATAAAATTTTAAGAGCAGGAAATGGACATGAGAAGGAATATATTGTTACTGTTGACAAACCCACTACACAGGAATTTATTTTACAAATGCGAAATGGTGTCAAAATATTGGGCACCACTACAAATAAATGTTTTGTAAAACAGGAAGGTGAGAAAAAATTTAGAATCATTTTGACGCAAGGGCTCAATCGCCAAATCAGAAGAATGTGTGAGACTTTTGGCTATAAAGTGGTAACCCTTACTAGAATTAGAATAATGAACTTCACCTTAAGCAATATCGCTCCAGGAAAATGGCGCTACTTTACTTCCGCAGAATTAAATACCATCCAAGAAATGGTAAAATACAGCAGTAAAACTGAAAATAATGAAGATGGATTTGGTGAATAATCATTTATTTATTCACACTTATCAATTTGTATTTTTATATTAATAAAATACTATTAATTTCACGCCCCCAATTATTAGAAATAAACAGCTCTGCTATAAACTACTTTATCCTTTGAAATGAACCATAGCTTTTATGTAAATCTTTAAGTATGCGTTTATTTTTGCCTGAGTTATACAAACGGAACACATTATTATTTTGGATGGGATGGATACATTTTGTAATGTTCTTTTTTTGTCTCGGTTTATTAAGCTTCAATCATAACTTGATTGGAGGAGAAAATGCTTGGGCTAAACCAGTAAGGTATTATTTGTCTACAACTATTAGTCTCTGGACTTTCGGTTGGTTTATTTATCATATCAATTCAAAAACACAGATAAAAGTTTTCAGTTGGTTGATTGCATTAAGCTTGTTTTTTGAAACAGCTGTTATTTTCGTTCAGTCTTACAGAGGTGTACCATCTCACTTCAATGTTTCAGATCCATTTAATTCCATGATGAATGTGGTGCTATTATCATTAATGCTGATATTTTTAATTACAGTTTCTTATTTAACATTGATATTCTTCAATCAAAAAAAGATGCCGATTAGCCAGCATTACACCTGGGGTTTGAGAATGGGCTTGCTGAATTTTGTAATTTTTTCCATTGCCGGACTAATTATGTTTGCCAAACATACACATTGTATTGGGGGAGTAGAAGATGGTTCGCGTATAGCTTTATTTAATTGGAGTCTGAAGCACGGAGATTTAAGAATAGCTCATTTCATGGGAGTCCATTCATTGCAAGTAATTCCTCTTTTAAGTTATTACTTGTTTACCAAGAAAATTCAAGTGATAAATTTTTCGATTTTATACTTTTTGGCAACCCTTAGTTTCTTGATACTTGCGCTGTTGGACATACCAATTTTTTGATAAATCCAGGTTTTTTCAGAATTTCTTCTACTCAACTGGGAAATTACAAGAATATTGTCTTACATTTGCACCCCGAAAAGTTCTGCTTTTCGGACATTTCCCACAAGGCTCCATAAGTTTCCGTCAGTTCGGAACGCCAGCAGGGAGTAACTCAAAACAAGTTATATAATGCCAAAGGTAAAAACTAACAGTAGCGCAAAAAAACGCTTTAAAGTTACCGGTTCTGGTAAAATCACTTTCCAAAAAGCTTTCAAACGTCACATCTTGACTAAAAAATCAACAAAACGCAAGCGTAACATGCGTATCGACGGAACGGTTGCAGATGCAAACCTTCACTTCGTAAAGCGCTTATTGGGAATGAAGTAATCAGAAAGGAAATTTTAAACCATTAACTTTAAAAAAATTAGCATATGCCACGTTCAGTAAATGCAGT
>CANGEZ010000206.1 GCA_947452875.1 Chitinophagaceae bacterium | reverse complement strand
TGTTGGGGTCATACTACTCAACATTTTTTTTCGTGGGGCAATCGCATTCGCTTCATTGCCGGTAACGCCATACAAATTAGGCACTCCCGGTTTGATACTGAAATCATCCATTTCATTATTCAAAATGAAACCAGCTTTGGATACTATCGTTTTAGATCCATAGCTGTCATTCAATGTTGTGGTTATGGCAATGGCATTGCCTTCATCGTCAATGATGCTGATGTGAGTGGTTTCTTCGCTTTCGTGAATAATGCCTGCTTTTGTAACATTGCTACTTCCTGCTTTTCCGGGCTGATAATCGTTGATTCTTTTTTGTAAATAGGCATCGCTGGTTAAAGTTTGAACAGGAACTTTTACAAAATCAGGATCGCCCAAATAATTCGCACGGTCGGCATATGCTCTTCGTTCTGCTTCTATAATCAATTGCATGCAATCAGGTGTTTGAAATCCCATTGAACTCATATTTTTAAAGGCCGTCATTTTTAGTAGTTGTTTCAAAATGATACCGCCGCTGCTGGGCAATGGCATGGTCACAATGTGATTTTTTTTATAATCAAACTCCATCGGTATTCTTGACTTGGCCTCATAATTTTTTAAGTCTTCCAAACTGATAATGCCTTTTCCTTTTTTCATTTCATCAACAATATATTGAGCCGTAGGTCCTTCATAAAAACCTTTCAAGCCATTTTGCTGAATTCTTTTGAGTGTATTGGCGAGCTCAGGCTGAATCAATACATCACCGGCTTTCCATAAATCGTCTTTTACAAATGCAACAGGGTTAAAGTTGTTTTTGAGAAAATCATTTTTCAATTCATTTAAATCATCAGCTTGTGCAGCAGTTATCTTAAATCCAATTTCTGCATATTCGATAGCCGGAGCCATTAATGTTTGTAAAGGCAAGCGTGCATATTTCAACATTTTGAATATTCCTGAAACCGTTCCAGGCACTCCGCAAGCAAGATGCCCGTCTTGTGACAAGCCCGGAATCGGATTGGAAGCGCTATCTAAATACATGTCTTTAAAAGCTTTTTCGGGAGCTACTTCCCTAAAATCCAGACAAAGATTTTTGCCGTCTTTTGTATGTGCAATCATGAAACCGCCACCTCCTAAATTGCCTGCATTGGGATACACAACCGCTAAAACCAATTGAGTTGTTATCGCGGCGTCAAAAGCATTTCCGCCTTTTTTTAGCATCTCCAAACCAGACTTACTTGCCAAGGGATGAGCCGTAACAACCGCAGCATGACTAACCCTTATTTTTTTAGAAACTTCAGGTTCATAGCCATTTTGTTGAGCTTGAGCATGAGTTGAAAAGAATGTTAGAATACCAGGAATTAATAATAGCAGCAGTTGTTTATTTATATGCATAATCAGTTTTTTATTTGTGTTGCCTAGCTTAATTCAATTTTTTTTGCCAGCATCTAGTATCTAGCATCCAGTATCTAGTTTCCACCTCAAAACAATTTTTCCAAAAGTACCCATAGTTTTAATAAATTTACCCCCTTAAATAAAAAAGTATGAAGTCAATTTTCACCGCCTTTCTTTGTTTTATTACAATGTCATTATGTGCCCAACAATTACAATCTCCTGATACATTTTTAGGATATGATTTGGGTACAAAATATACCGTTCATTATAAAGTAGTAAACTATTTCAAAATGGCTGCTGCTGCCATGCCGGATAAAATGCAGTTGAAAACTTACGGCACCACTAATGAAGGAAGAGAGTTGTTGATGGCGGTGATTTCTGCTCCAGAAAACATGAGTCGCATTGAAGAAATTCGCAAAAACAATTTGAGAAACGCAGGTTTGCTTACTGATAAACCTGGTGATCCTTCCATGCCAACTATTGTTTGGTTGAGTTATAATGTTCATGGAAATGAAACCAGCTCTACCGAAACGGCGATGAAAGTTTTATATGAACTCTTGTCAGGAAAAAACAACGAAGCCAATAACTGGTTGAAAAATACAGTAGTCATCATTGATCCTTGTTTGAATCCTGATGGTCGCGATCGTTATGTAAACTGGTACAATCAAATCGCTGGTAAAAATCCTGATGTAGATTTAATTTCCAGAGAGCACCAAGAACCATGGCCTGATGGCAGAAGCAATCATTATAATTTCGATTTAAATCGCGATTGGGCTTGGCAAACTCAGGTGGAAAGCCGCTCGCGTATCAAAGTTTACAACGAATGGTTGCCTCAAGTGCATTGCGATTTTCATGAGCAGAATTATGCCGACAACTATTATTTCGCTCCCGCAGTTGAACCTTACCATGAAGTGATTACGCCATGGCAAAGAAATTTCCAGGTTAGCATCGGAAAAAATCATGCAAAGTATTTTGATAAAAATGGATGGCTGTATTTCACCAAAGAAGTGTTCGATTTGTTCTATCCATCTTATGGAGATACCTATCCAGTTTACAATGGTTCAATCGGCATGACTTACGAGCAAGCTGGAAACTCAAGCGGCGGTTTGGATGTGAAAATCAACAAAGACGATACGTTGAAACTTACCGACAGAATTGCCCATCATTTCACCACCAGCATGAGCACGATTGAAATTTCTTCTGCGAATGCTACGAAATTAAATCAGGAATTTAAAAAGTATTTCGATGACGTGAAAGCCAATGGCAGTGGTAATTACAAGACTTACATCATCAACAGTTCCAACAAAAACAGAACTGCTTCATTGATGGAGTTACTAAATAAAAACAATATTGAATTCAGTTATACCAAACAAGGAACTGCAGTTAAAGGCTTTAGGTACAACACAGGCAAAGAAGAAGCTTACTCAACAACCGGTTCTGATTTGTTGATTTCAACTTTACAAACAAAAGGAAATTTGGTTAGGGTCTTATTTGAACCACAATCAAAGTTAGCTGATTCAGTTACTTATGATATTACAGCTTGGTCTTTGCCTTATGCTTATGGATTAGATGCTTATGCGGTTAAAGAAAAAGTTGTTGGACAACCTGCATTAGTTATTTCATATAATGTAATCCCTGATAATAACGACTACGCTTATATTATTGAATATAACTCATTTAAAGATGGTCAATTACTTGCAGGCTTATTGAAAAATGGTATCAAAGTAAGATCTGCACAAAAGAATTTTTCTTTCAATGGAAAAAATTACAATAAAGGTTCGTTGATTGTAATCAGAAAAGGGAACGAAAATAAAATCGGCAACATGTTGAAATGGGTGGGTCAATCGGGATCAACAGTAACTCCTGTTAGTTCTGGCTTCATGGATGCAGGTGTAGATTTTGGTTCTGATAAAAATCGTTTATTAAATGCGCCAAGAGTGGCGATGCTAACAGGCGAAGATGTTTCGTCTACTGCTGCCGGTGAGGTATGGCATTTGTTTGATCAGGAATTGGATTATCCGATTCATTTGATCAATGCCAATTCAATTGGAAATGAAAATTTGAAAGATATAGATGTTATTATTCTGCCTGACGGTAACTATAAAATACTTGCTGATAAAGAAAGTAACTTGAAAAGTTGGGTCAGAGATGGAGGTAAATTAATCGCCATTGAAAATGCGGTAACACAAATGGCTAGTGGAGATTGGGGCATTAAATCTAAAAAAGAAAATGAAGAATCTAAAGAGACCTCATACACAGATCTCAAACGTTATGAGAACAGAGAACGTGAATCAGTGTCGTCAAATATTCCTGGAGCCATTTATAAATTAACGCTTGATGATAGTCATCCTTTAGCATTTGGATATACTGATTACTATTCTTTAAAAATGAATGCTAATGTGTTTGAGTTTTCTAAAGATGGATGGAATGTTGGAGTGATCAAACAAGAAAATGCAGTTTCAGGTTTTGTTGGCAATGCGATCAAATCTAAAATAAAAGATGGAACAGTAATTGGGGTCCAAGATTACGGTCAAGGTAAAATTGTTTACTTCGCCGACAACCCAATTTTTAGATGCTTTTGGGAAAATGGAAAGTTGCTCATTGCAAATGCAGTTTTTCTAGTTGGACAATAATCAATTTTAAATACAATTTACTTTGAACAAAATACTTAGTTTGGTTTGCATCGGAATATGCATGTCTTTTAACGCTATTTCTCAAACACCTAAATCATACACGTCTTCAGAAATTTTATTACAGCTAAAAAAGTTGAATGTACTGGGTTCGGTGCTTTATATCGCTGCACATCCTGATGATGAAAATACTCGTTTGCTGGCTTATCTCGCCAATGAAAAATTATACAAAACTGCCTATCTCAGTATGACACGTGGTGATGGTGGACAAAATTTAATCGGCGACGAACAAGGCATCGATTTAGGATTAATCAGAACTCAGGAATTGTTGGCGGCAAGAAGAATTGATGGAGCCGAACAATTTTTTACACGAGCATATGATTTCGGTTTCAGTAAAAATCCTGAAGAGGCTTTGCGTATTTGGAACCACGATAAGATTTTATATGATGTGGTGAAGATCATCAG
>CANGEZ010000205.1 GCA_947452875.1 Chitinophagaceae bacterium | reverse complement strand
TACATACAGAAGCCAATTAATTTCTGTCATAAAAGAGAAAAGAAAACAGCAGGATAAGATGAAAAAGGATTTCAGTCCTACCCTGTTGGATTTCGGCCCACTCCAGATTTTATTGGCGCGTCATTTTGGCTTTTGTTACGGCGTAGAAAATGCCATTGAAATTGCATTTAAAACTTTGAATGAAAATCCTGATAAAAGAATTTTTCTGCTCAGTGAAATGATTCACAATCCATCTGTAAATAAAGATCTACTCGACAGAGGAGTTCGTTTCATGCAAGACACCAAAGGAAATCAAATCGTTCCTTTTGAAGATCTTAATGCCAATGACGTAGTGATAATTCCTGCATTTGGTACCACACTCGACATTGAAAACAAATTAATATCTATCGGCATCGCTATTGAAAAATACAATACCACTTGTCCTTTTGTAGAAAAAGTATGGAACAGAAGCGAACAAATTGCACAAAAAAATTACAGTGTTATTGTTCATGGCAAACCTACTCATGAAGAAACCAGAGCTACGTTTTCTCATGCAGCTGCCAATACACCATCGCTTGTTATCAATGATATGAATGAAGCTATTATATTAGCAGATTTTATCAAAGGCAATAGAAACCCGGAAGATTTTAATACTGTTTTCAAAGGGAGATTTTCTGTAGGATTTGATATGAGCAAAGATTTAGATCGAATTGGAGTTGTCAATCAAACAACCATGCTCGCTTCTGATACACAAGCCATTTCTGATTTTCTAAAACAAGTGATGATTGAAAAATATGTGTTGAATGAAAGCAACGTTGCTGAAAGATTTGCAGATACACGTGATACATTATGTTATGCCACGAATGATAACCAATCCGCTGTTTTTGGCTTGTTGCAGGAAGAAGCAGATTTGGCCATAGTTGTAGGAGGTTATAATAGTAGCAACACTTCTCATTTGGTAGAGTTGTGCGAAGAAAAATTGCCTACATACTATATCGACCACCCAAATAGAATTCTTTCTCAATCAAGTATTTCTCATTTCAATTTTCACACAAAAGAAGAAAAAACTACAGAAAACTTTTTGGGTTCAAAAACACCATTAAGAATATTAATGACAAGTGGTGCGAGTTGCCCTGATGCTCTTGTAGAAGAAGTTATCAAAAAAATAGCCAATTATTTTGTAAGCGAAGAATCATTTGAAAAAGTAACATCGGATATTATTTCCTGATGTTGAAAAAACTATAATTTCTTGGCGACCAATTTGAGAGCGATATCCAATTGTTCTTCCATAGTAAGTTTTGTGTTGTCGAGCAAAATCGCGTCTTCAGCCATTCTCAGCGGACTTACCTCTCGATTAGAATCAATATAATCTCTCATTTCAAGATTGCTTTTCACTTCATCAAGTGTGATGTTAGGATTTTTTTCATACATTTCTTTGAAACGTCTTTCCACTCTTGTCATGATATCAGCTGTCATGAATATTTTCAATGCTGCATCAGGAAATACAGTGGTACCAATATCTCTACCATCCATAACAATGCCTTTTTCTGCTCCCATTTTTTGTTGTTGTGCAACAGCAAATGTTCTGACCATAGCGATTGTGGCCACTTCACTAACTTTTTCAGCAACAACCATATCACGTATCATATATTCAACATTCTCCTCATTGAGATACATTTCAGAATTCATTGATTTTGTATTGTAAACGAAATGTAGATTGATATGATGCAAAGCTTCCTCTACTGCTGCAGGATCTGTCCAGTCTATATGATTTCTTAAAAAATATAAAGTAATGGCCCTGTACATAGCGCCACTGTCAATATATACATATCCTAGTGACTTTGCCAGTTGCTTGGCAATTGTGCTCTTTCCGCAAGATGACCACCCGTCTATGGTGACAATTATTTTTTTCATTCAGCAGCTTTAGAAATGGTTGCGTAAAATAACTGAAAAGTTTTTGAAGCGAATGTAAAATCGTTGAAATTATTGAAATAAAGTCGTGTTCAAAAAAATGCCCACGGTTTTTACCGTAGGCATGTATAATATTCTAAAATTTGAGAGCCTATTAAGATTGAGATTTCTTCTCTTTCTTTTTAGGTTCTTCTTTCAACTTAAAGATAATCTTACCGGCTTCTTTATCTAATTCTGCCACCATGGTATCGCCTGCTTTGATAGTCATGTTTAGAATTTCTTCAGCCAGTGGATCTTCCAAATATTTCTGAATGGCACGATGTAAAGGTCTGGCACCAAACTGACTATCGTATCCTTTATCAGCAATGAAATCTTTGGCTTCACTTGATAACTCCAATGTAAATCCAAGATTCACTAAACGTTTCATGACACCTTTCATTAAAATATCTATGATCTGGAAGATGTTTTCTTTATTGAGCGAATTAAAGATGATAATGTCATCAATTCTGTTTAAGAACTCAGGACTGAATGTACGTTTTAAAGCTTTGTCAATAATGGCTTTGTTGTTTTCATCCTGGTTGTCTTGTCTAGATTGTGTAGCAAATCCAACCCCATCACCGAAATCTTTCAATTGACGAACGCCAATGTTAGAAGTCATAATAATCATTGTATTCTTAAAATCTACTTTTCTACCCAAACCATCAGTCAACTGGCCATCATCAAGTACTTGCAATAAAATATTGTAAATATCTGGATGTGCTTTTTCAATTTCATCCAACAAAATCACACTGTAAGGTTTGCGTCTAACCCTTTCAGTGAGTTGACCACCTTCTTCGTAACCCACATATCCAGGAGGCGCTCCTATTAAACGGCTTACTGTGAATTTCTCCATGTATTCACTCATGTCTATTCTGATGAGTGCATCTTCGCTGTCGAACATGTGCTTGGCCAAAGAGCGCGCCAATTCTGTTTTACCCACACCTGTAGGTCCGAGGAAAATAAAAGTACCAATTGGTTTTTTAGGATCTTTCAATCCGATACGATTTCTTTGAATAGCTTTTACCACTTTACCAATCGCTTCATCTTGTCCAATTACTGCACCTCTCAAATCATCTGCCATACGACGCAACTTGTCAGTTTCCGCTTGTACCATTCTTTTAACAGGAATACCCGTCATCATGGATACCACTTCTGCAATATCTTCTTCGTCTATCGGGAAACGTTTGTGTTTACTTTCTTCTTCCCAATCGATTTTTGCTTTTTCGAGTTCTTCTTGTAAACGTTTTTCAGTATCTCTTAAAGATGCCGCTTCTTCAAACTTCTGGCTTTTTACTACTCTGTTTTTTTCAAGCTTGATATCTTCAATCTTCTTTTCGAGTTCTAGTATGTTCTCAGGAACATTGATGTTCTTGATATGCTTTCTGGCTCCCACTTCATCTAAAACGTCAATAGCTTTGTCTGGAAGTAACTTATCAGTCATGTATCTGTCACTCAATTTCACACAGGCTTCAATAGCTTCTTTGCTGTAAGAAACATTGTGATAATCTTCGTATTTATTCTTGATGTTGTTCAGGATTTCAATGGCTTCGTCTACTGATGGCTGTTCGATGATTACTTTTTGGAATCTTCTGTCTAATGCACCATCTTTCTCGATATGCATTCTATACTCATCTAAAGTAGAGGCGCCAATGCATTGTAATTCGCCTCTTGCCAAAGCTGGTTTAAAGATGTTTGAAGCATCCAGTGAACCACTTGCTCCACCAGCACCTACGATTGTATGAATCTCATCAATGAACAAAATAACATCTCTGTTTTTTTCTAGTTCATTCATGATAGCTTTCATTCTTTCTTCAAATTGTCCGCGGTATTTAGTACCCGCAACTAATGCAGCTAAATCCAAACTCACCACTCTTTTATCAAATAATACTCTTGAAACTTTACGCTGAATGATCCTTAAGGCAAGGCCTTCTACAATTGCCGTTTTACCCACTCCTGGTTCACCAATTAAAATAGGATTGTTCTTTTTTCTTCTTGATAGAATTTGAGAAACCCTTTCAATTTCATTTTCCCTTCCTACGATTGGATCTAATGATCCGTTTTCCGCAAGTCGAGTGATGTCTCTCCCAAAATTATCCAAAACAGGAGTCTTAGATTTTATTTGTGCAGCGCCGGCACCTTTTGCACCTTTAGGCTGTTGGCCGTATTGTTTTCTTTCTTCATCAAAATCATCTTCTTCGTTAAACTCAGCTTGAGGAGGTTTGCTGGTTACAAAGCCCAGCTCGTTTTTAAAAATGTCGTAGTCCACTTCGAATTGATTTAAAATTTGTGTAGCAATATTTTCTTTGTTTTTGAGAATCGAAAGCATCAAATGCTCACTTTCTACCATTGGGCTTTTTTGGGATTTCGCTTCCAAGACAGTTATTCTGATGACTTTTTCTGCCTGTTTGGTTAATGGAAGCGAATTGATGTTGGCAATGTTCTTTCCGGTCTTGTCTTTAACAGCCATTTCAATCTCTTTTCTCAATTCATATAAATCGATACTTAAAGATTTTAAAATTTTTATTGCGGTATTTTCACCATCACGAATCAAGCCTAAAAC
>CANGEZ010000204.1 GCA_947452875.1 Chitinophagaceae bacterium | reverse complement strand
TTGCACCTGCAAGGTCTTCAGGGAAGTGCTTTTGAATTCTTACTCGCTGCCGTTCATAGCCAAGAAATCTTATCACAAACCAATCACCTGATCATTTTAAGAGATGCTGAAGAAGCTGCTTATTTTCAAAATACAGTTGAAAATATCACCAATGCTCTTGATGTTTTTTATTTTCCTTCTTCTTTTAAAAACAATAAAAATTATCAGCTTTTAAATAGTAGCCATGTGATGCTTCGAACAGAAGCGCTGACTAAAATAGCTGGTGGTGGTAATAAAAAAATCATTGTTACTTATCCTGAAGCTATTTTTGAAAAAGTAGTTTTGTCGAAAACATTATCCGAAAATATCATCAGCATCAAACAAGCGGATGAGTTGAATGTAAATGGCATGCTGCAAAAATTTGTGGAATATGGTTTTGTAAGAACTGATTTTGTATACGAACCCGGGCAGTTTGCTGTTAGAGGTGGTATCATCGACATTTATTCTTTTGGAAATGAAAAGCCTTATCGTCTAGAGTTGTTCGGCAATGAAGTAGACAGCATTCGCATCTTCGATCCTGAAACTCAGTTGAGTGAAAGAAAATTGCTACAGGTAAATATCATCCCCAATGTAGAAACACAATTTGAAACCGGTGAAAAAGTTTCATTGATTGAATTTTTACCTGAAAATACAGTCATCTGGCTTCGAGATTGGAATTTTATTAAAGATAGAATTGAACAGGAATCAGAAAACCTTTCTTTGTTCTTGGAACATATTAAATCAGGACAGCCTGTTGATGAAAATACAGATGAACTTGCCAATATCAATATTAAAAATGGAGTGACAATTGATGACTTCACAAACATTGCAGATATTGAATCTGAACTTTCTCAAAAACATTTAGTTGAAATTGGAAACAAGGCCGCTTTCAAAAACAACAATACTCCGATTGAACATATCGAATTTAAAACAGAAGCCCAGCCTGCATTCAATCGCCAGTTTGATTTACTGATTAAAAACTTACAGGAATTTGAAAAGTCAAAATACAATATTTTCATTTTTGCTGAAAACCCAAAACAACTAGAAAGGCTTCATGTTATTTTCACAGATTTGAAAGCAGAGATACAGGTTACTCCTATTCCGGTTTCCATTCATGAAGGATTTTTTGATAAAGACAACCAAGTGGTTTGTTACACTGATCATCAGGTTTTTCAACGATATCACAAATACAAAGTAAAACAGGCTTTCAGTAAAAACAAAGCGCTTACTTTAAAAACACTTCGCGAATTACAACCCGGAGATTATGTTTCACATATCGACCATGGTGTTGGTGTGTATAGTGGCTTACAAAAAATAGAAGCTAACGGGCGTCTACAAGAAGCCGTTAGAATACAATACAAAGATGGGGATTTGTTGTACGTGAACATTTCATCGCTTCACAAAATCAGTAAATACAGCGGCAAAGAAGGTTCCATACCAAAGATGAATAAACTGGGAAGTGATGTATGGGCCAAGTTGAAAGAAAAAACAAAAAAGCAAGTAAAAGATATTGCTACAGATTTGATTCAATTGTATGCACAAAGAAAAAGTCAGCAAGGGTTTTCTCATTCTCCAGACAATTACATGCAAACTGAATTGGAAGCTAGTTTCATTTATGAAGACACACCTGATCAAGCCAAAGCTTCTGAAGATGTAAAACGCGATATGGAAAAAGATTCGCCCATGGACCGACTGGTTTGTGGTGATGTTGGTTTTGGGAAAACAGAAGTGGCGGTAAGGGCAGCGTTCAAATCATGCTGTGACGGGAAACAAGCTGCAGTTCTCGTTCCGACTACAATCTTAGCCTATCAGCATTATAAGACATTCAAAGAAAGATTGAAAGACTTCCCGGTAACAGTTGATTTCATAAACAGATTCAAATCTGCAAAAGAAAAAAAAGAAACTTTAAAGAAACTCGAGGAAGGAAAAATAGATGTGATTATTGGAACACACTCAATTCTTAGTAAAGATGTTAAGTTCAAAGATCTGGGTGTGATGATTATTGATGAAGAACAGAAATTTGGGGTGAGTGCCAAAGAAAAATTAAAGCAAATCAGAACTACGGTTGATTCGCTTACACTAACGGCTACGCCTATACCAAGAACCTTACAATTCAGTTTGATGGGCGCCAGAGATTTGAGCATCATCAACACGCCTCCACCCAACCGTCAACCTATTCAAACAGAAGTAACCGTTTTCAATGAAGATAACATCCGTGATATCATTTATTACGAAACAGAAAGAGGCGGACAGGTTTTTTTCATTCACAACAGAGTGAACGGATTAGCCGAAATGAAAAGTTTCATACAGGGATTATGTCCGGATATCAGCATCGCCTTTGCACACGGACAAATGGAGGGTGATCAACTGGAAGATACCATTCTCGACTTCATGGATAAAAAATATGATGTGCTAGTTTGTACCAACATTGTTGAAAGTGGTGTTGATATTCCTAATGTAAATACCATTATCGTTAACAATGCACATCAATTTGGATTGAGTGATTTACACCAGCTTCGCGGCCGTGTGGGCAGAAGCAATAAAAAAGCATTCTGTTATTTACTGGCTCCTCCCATGAGTACGTTACCACCGGACAGCCGTAAACGCTTGAATACATTGGAACAATACAGTGATTTGGGAAGTGGCTTTCAAATCGCTATGCGCGACTTGGATATCAGAGGCGCAGGAAATTTATTAGGCGGTGAACAAAGCGGATTCATTTCAGAAATTGGTTTTGAAATGTATCAGAAAATTCTTGATGAAGCAATACGTGAATTAAAACGAACACAATTCAAAGAATTATTCAAACAGGAAATCAGTCAGCAAGATGATTTTGTAAGAGATTGTTCGTTTGATACCGATCTAGAAATATTGATCCCTGATGATTATGTAGAAAGCATCAGTGAAAGATTGAGTTTGTATTCAAGATTAGATAATTGCGAAACTGAAGAAGATTTGATTGATTTCCATAATGAGCTTACCGATAGATTTGGGCCCATACCACCTGCTGCTGAAGATTTATTTACAACAGTTCGTTGCAGAAAAATTGCAGTGGAATTGGGTTTTGAAAAATTGTTTTTGAAAAACGAAAACATGAAATGCTTCTTTGTAGGAAATCCTGATTCTCCTTATTTCCAAAGTGAAACATTCAATCGAATTCTTCTCTTCCTTCAAACAGGAACCAATAAAGCAAGATTAAAACAAGTGGGTAAAAATGGAATTTTGATTGTTGAGAATATCAGGTCGATGTCAGACATTCACGAATTTCTTACCAGAATGTACAATCATGTAAAAGCCGAATGATTTATCTTACGAGCAACACCGAGCCTTTGAATACTGTGGGAACACCACCAATACTGTTCCAAGTTGTTGCTTTAAGAATCCATACATAAGTTCCCTGAGGTTGTTCTTTGCCGATGTATTTACCATCCCAACCTTTATTTACGCTTGTTGAATAAAAAATCTGTTGACCATACCTGTTATACACAGCAAAATATTCAAATTTGGTAATGCCTACCAAAAAAGGTCTAAGCACATCATTGGTGTGGTCATTATTAGGAGTAAAAATTGAAGGCACATAAGGATCCGGCCCTTTGAATACTTTGATGACTATAGTATCATAGCTTTCGCAACCACCGGGTGTAAATGCTTCAAGATAATAGGTGTACTCACCTGGTTGTGAATGTGTACAAATTGGGTTTGGAATAGTTGAAGCACTTAATCCTGTTGAAGGTGTCCATTGATAACTGATACCACCAGTTGCATTTAATTGAATAGGTTGATTATCTCCTGCCCTTATATCAGCACCAGCATTCGCATCTGTTCCGTAAATATTAATTACATCTGTTGCCGTGTCTTTACAACCTTCAATAGAAGTGGCATATAACGTAATGTTGTATTGACCATTGGATGTATAAGTATTGATAACAGGATTTCCAGTAGCATTCTGACTGTTGCCAAAATACCATTGCCACTGGTTGATACCAATATTAGTTGATGTTTCATTAGCTGTAAATCTTACTGGCGAATATTTACAGGTATCATTGAAATGCATTTCAACTACAGGATTTCTGATCAATTTAAACGACTTGTAAACCGTATCGCTGAAACATCCAAGATTGCTGGTAACAGACAATCCAACTTGATTGTTACCGAATGGAAAATATCCTGTTGGATTTTGAAGTGTACTAAAAGTTGAGTTGTTGTGAATCCAATTCCACTGATTGACATTTCCTGTTGTTACAGTTGAGGTATCTGTGAAATGCAAGCTGCTGTCATTACAAATCGGAGTGCTGAAACCAAATTTTACAATTGGTTTATCAGCCACCGTTATGGTAAATATAGCAGTATCTGATTTACAACCTCTTGAATTGTAAACTACATGTTTTATTGTTTTGGTGCCAGGTGTAGAAAATGTAACTCTTGGATTGCATTGATTTGAAAATTGCCCATTACCCAAATCCCACCAGCA
>CANGEZ010000203.1 GCA_947452875.1 Chitinophagaceae bacterium | reverse complement strand
TAATGAATTTGCCAAACTTCCTGGTATTGGTAAAAAGACGGCATTAAGACTGGTATTGCATTTGATCAAACAAGATGAAAAAGAAGTAAGCCATTTCAGCGAAACCATTGCTGAAATGAGAAATCAGATTAAGTTTTGCAACCGCTGTCATAATATTTCCGACAAAGAAACTTGTAATATCTGTGCCAATCCTTCACGCAAACAGGATATTATCTGTGTAGTTGAAAATATCAGAGATGTGATTGCCATTGAAAGCACACAACAGTTTAATGGAACTTTCCATGTGTTGGGCGGCATTATTTCTCCTTTGGATGGAATCGGCCCTGAGCAATTAAATATCGAACCTTTAATCAATCGCGTCACAAAAGAGGAAACAAAAGAAATCATTTTCGCTCTAAACCCTAATATTCAAGGGGATACTACCATTTACTATATTGGCCGTAAACTAAAAGAAACGCCTGTAAAAATCACCACCATTGCCCGCGGTATCGCCTTTGGCGGCGAGTTGGAATATGCTGATGAAATGACTTTAGCAAAAAGTATCAGCAATCGAATTCCTGTAGAGCACTATATTTCTTCCATAAATTGATCTTTATAAGTTTTGATGTAACACAGACTTGCATTATCTTTGCGCCCGTTGCAGGTGAGGATTTGTTTATTGTTCAACCCCTGCAATCTGGTAACTAATTGAACTAATAAACTTCTACACTTCTCATTCTGAGGTTTATCAGCATATCAATTTTACCAGCAAAAAATTTGTTTCAAAGGTTCAACATGTTCAATAAGTTCAAAATGTTATTTACTTCGATAACCTTTTGAAACTCTTGAACCTTTTGAACTTATTTAACCTTGTATAATGGAAAAAATTAGAGAAATTCTCAAACAACGCATCCTCATCATTGATGGCGCCATGGGCACTATGATTCAGCGTTATAAATTGGAGGAAGCTGATTACAGAGGCGATCGTTTCAAATCATGGCATAAAGATGTAAAAGGCAATAATGATTTATTGAGCATTACACAACCTGATATTATCATTGCCATTCACAAACAATATTTGGAGGCAGGTGCAGATATCATTGAAACCAATACTTTCAGCAGTACCGTTATTGCGCAGGCAGATTACGACATGCAAGAAATCGCTTACGAAATGAATGTGGCTTCTGCCAAATGTGCCCGTACTGCCGCTGACGAGTACACGAAGAATAATCCCAATAAACCAAGATTTGTTGCTGGTGCTATCGGTCCTTTAAATAAGACATTATCGCTTTCGCCTGATGTAAACAATCCCGGTTACAGAGCCGTAACTTTTGATGAAGTGGTGGCTGCTTATGAAGAGCAAGTTAGAGGGCTAGTTGAAGGTGGTGTTGATGTATTATTGGTAGAAACTATTTTCGATACGTTGAATGCAAAAGCAGCGATTTATGCGATTAAGAATTTTTTCAGCATCAACAATATTCCTGAGTTGCCGATTATGATTAGCGGCACAATTACAGATGCAAGTGGCAGAACCTTAAGCGGACAAACACTCGAAGCGTTTTATGTTTCTTTAGTTCATGCGAATCCATTGAGCATTGGTTTGAATTGTGCATTAGGTGCTCGTGAAATGAGACCACATATTGAAGAGTTATCGGCTATTGCTAAATGTTATACTTCAGCTTATCCGAATGCCGGTTTGCCAAATGCATTTGGTGAATATGATGAGCAACCACACGAAACAGCACATATCGTTGAAGAGTGGGCGAAAGAAGGATTTTTAAATATAGTAGGAGGATGCTGTGGCACCACACCGGATCATATTAAGCATATTGCAGATGAAGTGAGTAAGTATAAGCCGAGGGAATTGCCAATTTTAAGTTCTTAGTTTAAAAGGTTCAAAATGTTCAATAGGTTCAATCAACCTTTTGAACTTATTAAACCTCTTGAACCTCTCAAACATATTATCATGACACAACACATACAACCTTATCTCCGTCTCAGCGGCCTCGAACCACTCATCGTTCGTCCGGAAACCAATTTTGTGAATGTAGGTGAACGTACAAACGTAACCGGCAGTAAAAAATTCGCCCGATTAATCAGAGAAGGACTTTACGAAGAAGCACTATCAGTTGCTCGTCAGCAAGTAGAAAGTGGCGCACAGGTAATTGATATAAATATGGATGACGCTTTACTAGATGGCGTTGCAGCGATGACAACCTTTTTAAATCTGGTACAATCAGAGCCTGATATCGCCCGCATTCCTATTATGATTGATAGCAGCAAGTTCGAAATCATCGAAGCGGGATTGAAATGTGTACAAGGCAAGTGTATCGTGAATTCGATTTCCATGAAGGAAGGAGAACAAAAATTTATTGAACAGGCCATCATTTGCAAAAACTTTGGTGCAGCGGTCATTGTGATGGCATTTGATGAAGTGGGACAGGCTGACACAAAACAAAGAAAAATTGAAATCTGTCACAGGGCGTATAAAATACTTACAGAGCAAGTTGGCTTTGCACCTGAAGACATCATTTTCGATCCCAATATTTTTGCCATTGCCACTGGTATTGAGGAACACAATAATTATGCAGTTGATTTTATCGAAGCAACAAGAGAAATAAAAAGACTAATGCCATTGACCAAAGTTAGTGGTGGTGTGAGTAATGTTTCTTTTTCTTTCAGAGGTAATGATCACGTGAGAGAAGCTATTCATAGCGTGTTTCTTTTTCATGCCATCAAAGCGGGTATGGATATGGGCATTGTAAATGCAGGACAATTGGTTATTTATGATGAGATTGAACCTACTTTAAAGCAGCTATGCGAAGATGTTATCCTAAATAAAAATAATGATGATAATGGTGCTACAGAAAGATTAATCGCTTTCGCAGATACTGTAAAAGCAAAAGGTAAGGAAACCGTAAAAGACGAAAGCTGGAGAAATGAATCTGTAGAAAAGAGAATGGAACATGCTTTGGTGCACGGTATTACAGAATATATCGATACAGACACAGAAGAAGCGAGATTGAAATATCCAAAACCATTGGATGTCATTGAAGGTCCATTGATGGCAGGAATGAATATAGTAGGGGATTTGTTCGGCGCAGGAAAAATGTTCTTGCCTCAGGTGGTAAAGAGCGCTCGTGTGATGAAAAAAGCCGTGGCTGTTCTTACTCCTTATATCGAACAGGAAAAAGCAGATAGAAAATTAAACAATGCCAATGCTGCAGAAGAAAAAGGTCCTGCTAAAATATTATTGGCTACTGTAAAAGGCGATGTTCATGATATCGGAAAAAACATCGTAGGCGTTGTACTCGGTTGTAATGGATATGAAATTATTGATTTAGGAGTTATGGTTTCTGCAGATAAAATCTTAACTGAAGCCAGAAAAAACAACGTTGATATCATTGGATTGAGTGGCTTGATAACGCCTTCATTGGATGAGATGGTGCATATCGCCAAAGAGATGAAGCGATTGAATATGAACATTCCTTTGTTAATTGGAGGGGCCACTACTAGCAGAATGCATACTGCTGTAAAAATTGCCCCTGAATATAATGATGGTGTGGTACACGTACTTGACGCTTCCCGTAGTGTAACCGTTGCTGGTAGTTTATTGAGTAAAGATCAAAAAGATAACTTCTTAACAGACATCACTAAAGAATACGCACAATTACAAGTTGACTTCGGAAATAAGAAATCAAGCAAACAATTATTGTCATTTGAAGCGGCTCAGAAAAAAACGGCAAATATCAATTGGAATGGTTTTGCTCCCGTTAAGCCTAATTTCACTGAAACCCAACAATTTGATAACTATTCAATAGCTGAAATTGCAACTTATATTGATTGGCAACCTTTCTTCATCGCTTGGGAAATGCACGGAAAATTCCCTGCTATTTTAACTGATAGTGTTATCGGAAAAGAAGCCACCAAATTGTATGCAGATGCTCAACAGTTGCTGAAGAAAATCATTGAAGAAAATTGGCTTACCGCAAAAGGTGTGGTAGGATTTTGGGAAGTCAATAAAGTGGCACCGGATAGCGTTGTTGTAAAAGATAAAAATATTCAGCTTGAATTTTTAAGACAACAAATTAAAAAAGCAGAAGGTCAACCTAATTTATCATTGGCTGATTTCATCCATCCGAATCAATCTGATTACATGGGTGCTTTCTCAGTAACCATTCAGGGCATTGAAAAACATATCAAGGCTTTTGAAGAGAAGCTTGATGATTACAATAAAATTATTTTACAGGCACTTGCCGACAGATTAGCAGAAGCTTTTGCAGAATTGTTGCATCACAGAACCAGAACGGAATTCTGGGGTTATGCAAATGATGAGCAACTTTCTAATGAGCAAATGATCAGCGAAGATTATCAGGGTATTCGTCCGGCCCCAGGTTATCCTGCTTGTCCTGATCACACTGAGAAATACAAGTTGTTTGAATTGCTTGGTGGCGAGGAAGCAACTGGAATTCATTTGACCGAATCGTTGGCGATGTATCCTGCTTCATCAGTTTGTGGC
>CANGEZ010000202.1 GCA_947452875.1 Chitinophagaceae bacterium | reverse complement strand
TATGAGTGAAGAAATCACCGGAAAACTATAAACTGCGCAATACCTTTCCACTTCTTGGTAATTTATTTTAACTTGCGCAAGTGCAATTCAAAGATGTAATAGGACAAGCGGAAGTTAAGCAACAGCTGATTGATATGTACCTGCAAAACCGGCTCGGACATGCGCTTTTGTTTTTAGGAAAAGAAGGATCCGGAGCACTTTCATTAGCACGCGCCTTTACCCAATACATCAATTGTGAAAAAGTAAACGGAAAATCCGTACAAAGCGCAGGTTCACTTTTTGGTGAGGCGACAGAAATAGAAACAGTTCCTCATAAAGACTCATGCGGTGTTTGCCCATCTTGTGTTAGATCTGCAGGAATGATAAACCCAGATATTCATTTTTCATTTCCTGTCATCACCAAAAAATCGGGCGAAAAGCCAGTTTCTTCCGACTTCATTACCGAATGGAGAACCTTTATAAAAGAGAATCCATATGGCAATAATTACGAGTGGTTACAATATATAAAAGCCGAAAACAAGCAAGGCAATATCTCTTCTAAAGAATGCAACCACATCATCAAAACATTAAGTTTAAAAAGCTTTGGTTCTGAGTTTAAATTTCTAATCATGTGGTTGCCTGAATTTCTAGGCAATGAAGGCAACAAATTGCTCAAGATTATTGAAGAGCCACCTCCAAATACCATCTTTATTTTTGTTGCTGAAAATGACCAGCTCATTTTGCCTACAATTTTATCGCGTACCCAGTTGATTAAAATTCCAAGGGTTACTATCAATGATATCAAATCTGCTCTAATAGAAAAAGAGCAGTTGTCTGAAAATGAAGCCATGCAAATTGCCGTCATGTGCGAAGGCAATTACAGAGAAGCCTTGGAACAAATGGCACATAAAGAGGACAATTGGGAGGTGCAGCTTCGCGATTGGCTGAATACCATTGTAAAGACAGGTCCAGCAGAACAAGTAAAGTGGATTGAAGATATCAGCAAGCTAGGCAGGGAAAAGCAAAAGCAATTCCTCCGCTATTTCAATCATTTGCTGGAACAAGCCATCAGACTGCGCTATTTAGGAATAGATGCCGATGATAAAGCATTGGCCGACAACGAAAAGCAAAATACCATCAACGATTTTGCCATCAGGTTCAATAAGCTTTGCAACGTAAACCAACAGGAGGCTATCATAAAGGAATTGGATACCGCAATCTATCATGTAGAGAGAAATGGGAATGCCAAAATACTTTTTCATGCACTTACGATTAAGATATATCATATTATTAGCAACAAATCAGTAATTTTGGTATCCTGACAGGTAAATGCCTGTTTCGGTAATTATTTTAGAATATTATTAATTTATTTATATGGGTTGTGGAAGTTGCGGTTCCGGTAAAGACGGAGCTCCAGGCGGTTGTCAGAGTCATGGTTCATGTGCCAGCGGAAGCTGTAACAGAATGAATGTACATGATTGGCTGGCGAATTTACCTTTCAGTGATCCTGAAAGCAATTGTAGAATTGTTGAAGTTTCTTTCAACAATGGCAGCAGAAAAGATTATTTCAAAAATACTACCCTTCATTATTATGGCAGAGGTGAAACGATTGCCGTTGAAGGTGTTAATGGTTTCGATGTGGGCATGGTTAATCTTACAGGAGAATTGGTAAGACTTCAATTGAAGAAGAATAATATCGACGAGAAAAGTCCGGATATTAAAAAAGTATTACGTCGTGCCACTGAACAAGATCTTGAAAAATTAAAAGAATCGAAATCTAAAGAAGCGCATATGCTGATTCGCAGCCGTGCGATAGCCAGACAATTGAATTTAGAATTAAAAATGGCCGAAGTCGAAATTCAGGCCGATGGCAGAAAAGCGACTTATTTCTACATCGCCGACGACCGTGTTGATTTCAGAGAGTTGATTAAATTATATGCCGGTGAGTTTAAGGTGAAAGTAGAAATGCGCCAGATTGGAGCTCGTCAAGAAGCAGGTAAAGTTGGAGGAATAGGCAGTTGTGGCAGAGAATTGTGTTGCAGTACCTGGCTAACAGATTTCAAAAGTGTAAATACAAACGCAGCAAGATATCAGAATTTAAGTATCAATCAAACCAAACTAAGCGGTCAGTGTGGCCGTTTGAAATGTTGTTTGAATTACGAATTGGATACTTATATGGATGCCTTGCAGTTTTTCCCTAACGATGCAGATATGCTTGAATTGGCCAAAGGACGTGCGTTTTTGGTTAAGAAAGATATTTTCAGAAATCTGATGTGGTACACCATGGCGGACAGCAACAAGCAATATCCGCTAACACTGGAAACGGTAAAAAATATCAAAGCCCAAAACAGACAAGGCATCAGACCTGAAGAACTAGAAACGGCTGAAGTCATTACCGGTAAACCAAAAGAAGTAGAACCTGAATATGCAGATTTAGTGGGTCAAATCAGTCTTAAAAGTCTGGAAAAAACCACACGCAAACGCAGAGACAAAGAGCGTGGTCAGCAACAAAGAAATCAAGGTGGAGGTCAAAGGCCTCAAAACCCTCAACAAGGTGAAGGTCAGCAAAGACCTCAGCAACCACAACAAAGACAAGGTCAACCACAACAAAGACAGGGTCAGCCTCAGAGAAGAAATGATCAGCAAGGCCAAGGTGGCAATCCGAATCAGCCGCAACAAGGCGGACAACCGAGAAATCAAAATAGACCACCACAAGGTGGGCAGCCTAGAAATCAAAACAGACCTCAAGGTGGTGGCAACAACAAGCCACCAGCTAAATAAAGTATATTGCTTTTATGGTTAAACATCAAATGATCATCAATAATTTTTTTAATCAGCGCTGATGTCGATAACCGTTTCAAATCTTTCTAAAAACTATGGCTCACAAAGAGCTGTAAATGATGTTTCGTTTTCATTACACAAAAATGAAATTGTAGGTTTTCTTGGACCAAACGGTGCAGGTAAATCCACAACCATGAAAATGATTACGGGATATCTTGCATCCGACGGCGGTCATATTGACGTTTGCGGTATTCCAGTTGAAACGACAAACATTCTTACCAGAACCAAAATCGGTTACTTGCCTGAGGCCAATCCGCTTTATACAGAAATGTATGTAAGAGAATATTTGGGTTTCATTGCAGGCATACATAAAGTAAAGTCTACCCAAAAAAGAGTAGAAGAAGTAATTGAATTGGTAGGATTACAATCAGAATCACATAAGAAAATAGGGCAACTGAGTAAAGGTTATAAACAACGTGTTGGATTGGCGGCGACTTTAGTCCATGACCCAGAAGTATTAATTCTGGATGAACCTACAACCGGACTAGACCCCAATCAGATTATCGAAATCAGAGACGTCATTAAAAAACTTGGCGAGCACAAAACGGTTTTGTTTTCTTCTCATATCATGCAGGAAGTAGAGGCACTATGCGACAGGGTGATCATCATCAACAAAGGAAAAATTGTAGCTGATGACAAACTGAATCATTTGAAAAAAGGAGACATGGGAAAACACCATGTTACGGTTCAGTTTAAAGAAAGCATCAAAGTAGACATGTTGGAAAGCATCGAGGAAGCCATGCATGTCATTGCGTCTGCTGATAATAGTTTTGTCATTGAAACCACATCGCCCGAAAGTTTGAGAAAAAAGCTTTTTGAATTCAGTTTACAACATCAGCTGAATATCATTTCATTAAACAGCGAGAATCAAAGTCTTGAAAATATTTTCAAACAACTAACCACTTAACAATCATTTTGAAGCCAGTTTCAAAGATTGTTTCTTTGCAATTGAAAAAATTAAATCATTATATAATCAACAATCAAATTTAAACACATGAGTTACATTGCATCCATCCATGCGAGACAAATTTTAGACAGTCGTGGAAACCCTACCATTGAAGTAGATGTTATGACAGAGAATGAAAGATTAGGTCGTGCTGCCGTTCCAAGCGGAGCGAGTACAGGTATACACGAAGCTGTTGAATTAAGAGACAATAACAAAAAATTGTATGGCGGAAAAGGCGTTTTGAAAGCTGTAAAAAATGTAAACACCGTTTTAAGTGATGCTTTACTTGGATGGGATGTTGCTGATCAAACAGGCATTGATGCCATGATGATTAAACTAGATGGCACAGAGAATAAAGGTAAATTAGGCGCAAATGCTATGTTAGCTGTGAGTTTGGCTGTAGCAAAAGCTGCTGCTTTGGAAGCGAACTTACCTCTTTACAGATATATCGGTGGTACCAACGCAAAAACATTGCCTATTCCGATGATGAACATTTTGAATGGCGGTGCACATGCTGATAACAAAATCGATTTTCAAGAATTTATGGTAATGCCCGTAGGCGCAAAATCTTTCAGCGAAGGTTTGCAATGGGGTGTTGAAATTTTCCATGCTTTGAAAACTGTTTTGAAGAAAAAAGGCTTTAGTACAAACGTAGGTGATGAAGGTGGTTTTGCGCCAAACATCCAAAGCAATGAAGAAGCGATTGAAACTGTATTGACAGCTATTCAAGCGGCAGG
>CANGEZ010000201.1 GCA_947452875.1 Chitinophagaceae bacterium | reverse complement strand
TGCCAAACGACCGGCCGTATCAATAATGATTACATTTTTATTTTTTGCCTTGGCTTCTTTAATTGCATTTTGCACAATGGAAACCGCATCTTTATTTTCTCTTTCACTGTAAACATCAACGCCAATTTGAGAACCCAGAACTTCTAACTGATCAATCGCCGCCGGACGGTAAATATCACCTGCAACCAATAAAGGAGATTTGCCTTTTTTAGTTTTTAAATAATTAGCCAACTTACCACTGAAAGTCGTTTTACCACTACCCTGCAACCCAGCGATTAATATAATTGCAGGATTGCCGGAAATATTAAATTCAGAAGCTTCGCCGCCCATCAAATCCGTAAGTTCGTCTTGCACAATCTTCACCATTTGCTGGCCTGGATTTACAGCAAGCAATACTTTTGTACCTAAAGCTGTTTCTTTTACTTTGTCTGTAAATTCTTTAGCGATTTTATAATTCACATCCGCATCCACTAAAGCACGTCGTATATCCTTTACCGTATTGGCAATATTTAAATCGGTAATTCTACCCTGACCTTTAATATTCTTAAAAGCACTTTCTAATTTCTCACTTAAACTTTGAAACATATAATCTCTTTATTTCCTTGTAAAAACAATATTATTTAGTAAACGCCGCATTCAATATTTCAGCTTGTTCTTTGGCATGAATTTTTGAAAATCCAGTGGCAGTTGCAGCACTGGCCAATCTGCTGAAAATATAGAAATTTATATTTTTCAGATTCATGCGCAAGTAAGAAGCAGCGCCCATATTCAATGGCTCTTCTTGTACCCAATACCAAATGGCTTTTGAATATTTTTTATACAACTCATCGAGCTTGTTTTGTGGCAAAGGATACAATTGTTCTACTCTCACAATAGCGATGTCTGTTCTATTTTCTTTCTGACGCTTTTCTTCCAAATCGAAATAAATTTTACCAGTGCACATCAGCACTTTTTTGATTTGTGTGGCGTCGCTCACAGATGCATCATCTATTACTTCTTTAAATCCTCCTGAGGTAAATTCAGACAAATCGCTGTAACTTCCCGGATGTCTTAAATTGGCTTTAGGAGAGAAATTAATCATTGGCTTTCTGAATTCCCAAGTTAATTGTCTGCGTAAGGCATGAAACAAATTGGCTGCAGTAGTAATGTTGGTAACTACCATATTTAATTCAGCGCATTGCTGTAAATATCTTTCTAATCTGGCACTGCTATGTTCCGGACCCTGCCCTTCATAACCATGTGGCAGCAACATCACCACACCGTTCATGGTTTGCCATTTGGTTTCGGCTGCTGATATAAACTGGTCTATGATAATTTGTGCCCCGTTGCTAAAATCGCCAAACTGCGCTTCCCATATTACCAATGAATTGGGATTAGCAAGAGAATATCCATATTCAAAACCCAACACCGCATATTCGCTAAGCAATGAATTATAAATCCTGAACTGAGAGCCATCTTTTGAGAAAGATTGCAACCTGCTGTATTCGGCGTTGGTTTTCTCATCAAATAAGATAGCATGACGGTGACTGAATGTTCCACGTTTCACATCTTGCCCACTCATTCTCACATCTTTACCTTCACTAATCAAACTACCATAAGCCATAAGCTCTGCAGTGGCCCAATCGATTTTATTCTGATCCTGAAATAATTTTATTTTATCCTGTAATAATTTTTCTACTTTCTTTAATGGCTTGAAATCTGCTGGCCATTGCATTAAATGATCCAACAAGTTCTTTGCCATTTCTTCGCTGATGGCAGTTGTTGGCGATTGTAAAAAATCTTCAGCAGTTGCTTTTCTCAATTTCTGCCACCACAATTCAGGTTGCTGGTATTTGTAGGGAAGTGGATGCTGTTTAACTTCGTCTAACCGATCCTGTAACTCCTTCAAAAACTGCTGTTCCATTTCTTTTGCCAAAGATTTTGCATCCGGCTCGCCATTTTCAATTAGGAACTGTGTATACACTTCGCGAGGATTCAAATGCTTATCAATAAGCGCGTAAAGCTGAGGCTGTGTAAATTTAGGTTCGTCGCCTTCATTATGTCCATGACGACGATAACAAACCATATCAATAAAAATATCAGCATTAAATTTCTGACGGTATTGAGTCGCGATTTCTGCAACTTTTACAACCGCTTCTGGATCATCCCCATTCACATGAAAAACAGGAGCCTGAACCATTGCAGCTACAGAAGTTGCATAATCAGCACTTCTGGCATCATCAAAATCAGTTGTAAAACCAATCTGATTGTTGATTACATAATGTATGGTACCACCGGTTCTGTATCCCTTGAGGTTGCTCATTTGCAACACTTCATAAACAATACCTTGACCTGCCACTGAAGCGTCGCCATGAATTAATATCGGTAAAATATTTTCGTGATTACTATTATACAAAACATCCGCCTTACTTCTTGAATACCCCAAAACAACAGGATCAACCGCTTCAAGATGAGAAGGATTGGGGCAAAGTTTCAAATGAATTTTATTGCCTGATGTGGTTTGTATATCGCTGCTAAATCCTAAATGGTATTTCACATCACCGCTTCCCATGGTAGTATCGGGCGTTGCATTACCTTCAAATTCATTGAATATTTCTTCGTAAGTTTTTCCAAGAATATTAGCCAGTACATTCAATCGGCCTCTGTGCGCCATACCAATAACCACTTCCTGTACTTTATTAGATGCAGCTGTGTTTATAATGGCATCTAATGCAGCAATTGTCGTTTCGCCTCCTTCAAGGCTGAATCTTTTCTGTCCTATATATTTTGTGTGCAGAAATTTCTCGAACATCACACCTTCATTCAGTTTCTGCAGGATTCTTTTTTTCTGAGTTATATCAAAAGGACTTGGCACAACCTGCTCCATGGCATTAGTTAACCATTCAATTTTTTCAGCATCATTGATGTAACCAAATTCCAATCCTATATGATGAGCGTAGCTTTTTTGAAGATTAGCCAAGATTTGACTTAGGGTTTTCTTTCCGGCGCCAATGAATTTTCCAGATTCAAAGGATGTGTTTAAGTCAGCTTCTGAAAGTCCGAAATAGGAAAGTTCAAGATTGGCATTTCTGTTTCTGCGTTCTCTTATGGGGTTGGTTTTTGCTACCAAATGGGCTTTTTTTCTATAGGCCTGAATGAGTTGAAATACGGCAAATTCTTTATCCCAATTAATATTTCCCGCACTTTCAATTGCCGTTGATTTGCCATTGACAGCAGTTTGAGGCATGTTGGCTACTGCAAAATCAAAACCTTCAAAAAATTTTCTAAGATCAATATCTACGCTTTCAGGGTTATTTACGAAATCCTGATATAAGCTTTCAATATGGTTCGGAGTTGAATTGGTGATGTACTGAAAATCCTTCATTTTATTGATAATAATTGAAATGGTTTGCGTGAATCGTAAATAGGGTGCAAATATCGGCCTAAAACTTAAGAAATTAAGCCGTTATCATTAAAAAAAGGGACAAATTTCCACTCAAACGTTTCCGTAATTAATATTTTTTTAAAAAAAGTTACGATTGTAAAAGCTATTCATTATCTTTGCATCCCTAAAAAAAGAATAAATGGCAAATCACGCAGCAACCAAGAAAGATGTTCGTCAGAGTGCAAAACGTAACGAGCGTAATCGTTATTATGGCAAAACAACTCGTAACGCAATCCGCGACATCAGAGCCATTGACAGTCAAAAAACAGCTTCAGATAAATTACCTGAAGTATCTTCTATGATTGACAAATTGGCTAAACGTGGAACTATTCACAAAAACAAAGCTTCTAATTTGAAAAGAAAATTAGCTTTGAGAGTGAACAGTTTGAAAAAATAAATTAATTTACTTGTAGAATATTTAACCTGCTTTTTTAGCAGGTTTTTTTTTGAACATAACTGAAATAATGAGAACTCTTATTTATTTGCCGATTTTTATGCTGTGCAACTTAGCCACCCAAGCCCAACTGACGCCATTTGAAAAAGGGAATAAAAATGTATCCGCCTCTTATGATGAAATCATTTCTTGGTATAGCATGCTAGATAAAAAATCAAGCCAGATAAGTGTTTTAGAAAGGGGTATGACCGATGCTGAAAAGCCGCTCCATTTGGTTTTGATCAATTCAGACCAAACATTCAATCCCCAAAAATGGCATCAAGAAAACAAAATCGTCATTCTCATTAATAATGGCATACATGCCGGAGAACCTGATGGAATAGACGCCAGCATGATGCTTGCCAGAGATATTGTGAATAATAAAATCAAAGTTCCCGAAAATGTTTGTCTGGCTATTATTCCTGTTTATAATATCGGAGGATGCTTGAATAGAAACAGCACAACGAGAGTGAATCAAAATGGACCGAATGAATATGGCTTCAGGGGTAATTCTCAAAACCTCGACTTAAACAGGGATTTTACCAAATGCGACAGTAAGGAGGCTAAAAGTTTTTCAGAAATTTTTCAATGGTTACAGCCGGATATTTTTATCGACAATCATGTGAGTGATGGTGCAGATTATCAGCATACCATGAC
>CANGEZ010000200.1 GCA_947452875.1 Chitinophagaceae bacterium | reverse complement strand
TGAAGTTTGGCAAATGATTCTGCAAAAATAATCGCATCATCTTCTTGCTCTGATTTAAAAACAGATTGCGTGCCATTACTTTGCGGAAAAGGCAAAGGCACCGGATTACTCAGTGCCTGCCTTATTTTTTTTAAAATATTTTCTTTAGCTTTTGTATTAGCCATCAGTATTTTTTTTAAACACCTGTGTTATCATCTGCTGAAGGATTTTCAGGAGCAGGTGTAGGCTCAGATGGAGTTTCAGCAATTACAACCGCTTCTTCTACATCCAATATTTTTCTCTCTTCAAAAGGACGTTTGCCGATTAAGGCTTCCACATCACTTTTAAACAAGACTTCTTTTACCAATAATTCTTTCGCCAGTTTTTCTACATCACCTCTTTTTTCTTGAAGTAATTTTTTGGTTTTGATATACGCTTCGTCAATCAATTTACGAACTTCATGGTCAATCATTTTACCCGTTTCCTCACTATAAGGTTTGGTGAAATAATTTTCCTGAGCAGGATCGTAATAACTGATGTTGCCCACTTTATCATTCATGCCATAAACAGTTACCATGCTGTAAGCAATCTTGGTGATTTGTTGTAAGTCATTACTTGCTCCTGTACTGATTTTTCCGAAGAAAATATCTTCACTGGCACGTCCGCCTAATGTCATACAAATCTGATCAATCAATTGATCTGTGTTATATAAGTATTGCTCTTTCGGTGTGTATTGTGCATAACCCAATGCAGCTGTACCTCTTGGTACGATTGTTACTTTTAATAACGGATAGGCATGCTCGAGATACCAGCCACAAATAGCATGACCAGCCTCGTGATAAGCGATGATTTCTTTTTCTTCTGGAGAGATGATTTTGTTTTTCTTTTCCAAACCACCGATAACCCTATCAATAGCATCTTGGAAATCACTCATGTCAACCGCTTCTTTATTTTTACGCGCTGCTATCAACGCCGCTTCGTTACATACGTTAGCAATGTCAGCACCTGCAAAACCAGGTGTTTGTTCTGCTAGTTTATGAATGTCTAGTTTTTGAGAAGTTTTAATTGGAATCAAATGCACTTTGAAAATCGCTTCACGTCCTACTAAATCAGGACGGTCTATACTGATTTGTCTGTCGAAACGACCTGGTCTTAACAACGCATTATCCAATACATCCGGACGATTGGTAGCCGCCAAAATAATGATACCCAAATCGGTACCGAAACCATCCATTTCCACCAGCAATTGATTCAACGTATTTTCTCTTTCGTCGTTGCTCATCATTACATTCTTTCCTCTAGCACGACCTATCGCATCAATCTCATCAATAAAAATAATACAAGGAGCTTTTTCACGAGCTTGTTTGAATAAATCTCTCACACGACTCGCACCTACACCCACAAACATTTCCACGAAATCACTTCCACTCAAACTGAAGAAAGGCACTTGTGCTTCACCCGCAACAGCTTTCGCCAACAAGGTTTTACCGGTTCCAGGAGGACCAACCAATAACGCACCTTTTGGAATTTTACCGCCAAGTGCAGTATATTTTTTAGGATTTTTCAGGAAGTCAACGATTTCCATTACTTCCACTTTCGCTTCATCCAAACCCGCCACATCACCGAAATTGATATTTACTTTAGTGCCTTTTTCAAATAAAGTAGCTTTTGATTTTCCGATATTGAAAATACCGCCGGCGCCGCCACCACCGCCTGGACCGCCAACTTTACGCATCATCATTACAAAGATGAAACCGATTAATAAAATAGGCAATAAAGTACTTAGCAACTGACCAAACACCTCACCTTCGTCATCCGGTTTATCAGGCACTTGTTTTACAGTTGGATTTTGTTCGTAGAATTTTCCAATTTGATTTGAAAATGTTTTGTCATCAATGATGCTGAAATACAATTGTGGATTGGGCGCATTGATTTTTTTTGCAGCTTCGTATTTTCTGGTATCTATTTTATCATACAAAAGCTGACCATAAACTGCAGGCTTGTTTTTCAAACTATCAGGATTCAGAAATACACGAACTAATTTTTTATTTCTGATGGTTTTAATTTCATCAACATCGCCTTGTTTCAGCATTTCATAAAATTTCTGTTGATCGGTTTCAATGCCGCTGCTGTTAACGCCTCTGAAAAGATTGTAAGTTATGATGGCCAGGAAAATGAATCCGTAAATCCAGTAAATGCTGAATTTGCTTTTCTTTTTTTGCGGATCTTCACCCATTGGAGGGATGTTTCCTTGTGGTGTGTTTTTGTTATTAGATTGACTCATAAAAATATATCCTTGGTTTTTATTTTAGGGTGAGATTAACTGTTGTGTTCCATTGATACTGCATCGCTCCATAGTTCTTCAAGTTGGTAAAACTTTCTCGGTTCGGGAAGCATGATGTGTACCACAACATCCACAAAATCTATAAGGATCCATTGTTCAGCTTGACGGCCTTCGTGTTTGAATGGATTTTCATCACATTGTTCTTTCACTTCTTTTTCAATATTATCGGCTATAGCGCGGAGTTGATTGTTGTTGCTGGCTTCACAGATGATAAAAAAATCAGAAACGGCTTCAGGGATTTTTTTTAAATCCAGACTTACGATTTTTTCACCTTTTTTGTCCAGGATAGCGTTGATGATTACTTTAAAGATTTTGCTGTTACGGGTTAATCTTGTCTGGCCTTTTTTGCGGCTGTTCAATACATTCAAATTGCTCAAATCAGTTAATTTAATTTTTTGGGTTGAAACGTTTGTTATCGACTAAATATTTTTCAGTTTGACAAATAAACGAGTTCTTTTTGTTTCAAAATGATTTCATATTCAGCTATTTTTTCATAGCTTGCAACGTTTCTCAAAAGTACTATTTCTTTCTTATCAAAAGGGTATGGAATCAAACTTAGTTTTTCAATCGCTGAATATTGTTGATAGTACCAACAACTATGCCATGGCACAAATACATGCGGGATTGGCGATGCATGGCATGGGATTTTTTGCGAATGGACAAACTGCCGGGAAAGGACAACGCTATAAAAACTGGCATAGTCAGCCCGGGGAAAACATTCTTTTAAGTGTCATCATCGTGCCTCCTACTGCTTTTGCTAGATTACCCTTTCTTTTTAACGCCTGTGTTTCGCTAGCTTGTAAGCAATTTTTAGAAGGCATTGTTCCCGAAAAAGTGAACATCAAATGGCCCAACGATCTTTTTATACGTGACAGAAAGGCAGGCGGCATCTTAATTGAAAATAGTTTTCGCGGCAAATCCTGGAACTGGGCAGTGATTGGAATCGGCATCAATGTCAATCAAATTGGTTTCCCAGAAATGAATAGGCTTCCTATTTCTTTAAAACAGATTACCGAAAAGACATACAATCCAGAATTACTAGCCAGACATCTCAGAAAACATATTGTAGATTATATCGACTCTTTACAAGAGTTGAACACCGAAGAAATCATGAAAGCCTATAACGAGGCGTTGTATTTGAGCGGCAAAACGGTGAAAATGAAACAAAATGATGAGCTTTTTGATACTTCAATTGTGGAAGTCAGCTCCGAAGGACAATTAATTACCCAAGATGAGGTGGAAAGGAAATTTAATTTTGGGGAGGTGGAGTGGGTGGCGACGGCCCCCTAAATCCCCCAAAGGGGAAGTTGGCCCCCTAAATCCCCCAAAGGGGGACTTTGATTGTGTTTTGTTGGTTAGCCACGAATTCACGAATTGTTGTACATTAGAAAATGATTGTTTCATTTCCGAAATACACTTCCTTATTTCTTATTTATTATTCCCTATTCTTTGTTTATTTAATAATTTTTTGTCCCACGGTTGAAACCCTGGGAATAAAAAAATCGATAATAATTTGATTGAAATTTTTCACCCACCGTTGAAACGGTGGGCTATGTGGAAATGATGAAAAAACCAATTTCAATACAAAAATTCTTTTCATCAGATTTCCACCTCTCCTGCGTGAGAGCAATGAGCAGTACCGACTACCTCTGCGTAAACTCAATTCCCTCATCTTCTCCGCGGTGAAATTAATTCGTGAATTCGTGGCTATCATAAAAAAAACCGCCCTTCTTCCCGAAGAGCGGTTTCAAAAATATTATCCCCTCATTTTCAAATTATCTAATCATCAAATTACCAAATTGTCCTAAAACCTCACCGCTCTCACCGTCTTCACCTCATTGCCCATTCTCACTTCCACCATATACACACCAGGTTTTAATTCGTTGCCCAAAGCTGTAACTTGGTTTGCATTGCATTCGAATGATTTCATAAGTCTTCCTTGAATATCTATCACCTTTACAACGGCTTTTGATTTATTCAAAGGAGCATTGATCATTAATTTAAATTCTCCTGCCGATGGATTTGGATATAAGCTGATTTCAAATGAACTGGCATCTGTTGTAGTTACCGGCAAACTCATCTTCGTACCTGCCGCACAACCCGCATGGGTAAGCGACTGCGTTTTAGCAGTACCCTGTGTACCACAAGAAGTTTGTCCTTTTACAGACAAAGTTCCTCCGATATATCCGGTGTTGAACTGTAAAGTAATGGTTGAACTATCCGCACTGGCGCTTGT
>CANGEZ010000199.1 GCA_947452875.1 Chitinophagaceae bacterium | reverse complement strand
GGAAAAACATATCAGGCAAAAGACGATAAAGAAAGCATCGCTTTTAGGGTGTTGTCTGATCATATCAGAGCGATTTCATTTACCATTGCCGATGGTCAATTGCCTTCGAATACGGGTGCCGGTTATGTAATCAGAAGAATATTAAGAAGAGCCGTTCGTTATTATTATTCTTATCTCGATTACAAACAACCGTTATTGTTTCAATTGCTTCCAGTTATCGCCAAGCAATTTGAACATGTATTTCCAGAATTGATACAACAACAAGATTTTATAGGAAAAGTAATTAAAGAAGAAGAAGAAGCATTTTTAAGAACACTCGACAAAGGCTTGAAAAAAATTGATACAGTTATTTCACAATCAAAAGCTGCTGATAACCAAATCAGCGGTGCCGATGCGTTTGAATTGTTGGATACTTTTGGCTTTCCAATTGATTTGACCATCTTGATAGCACAGGAAAATAATTTAACTGTGGATGAAGCTGGTTTTGAAAAAGAAATGAAAGTGCAGAAAGACAGAAGCCGTGCTGCTACTGCGTTAGACACAGAAGACTGGCAGATTGTAAATGAAGGCAACAGCAAAGGATTTGTGGGTTATGATCATCTGGAAGTCGAAACAAAAATTTTAAGATACAGAAAAGTAAAAGGTAAGGGAAAAGAATTATTTCAGATCGTTTTAGAAACAACACCTTTTTATGCGGAAAGCGGCGGACAAGTTGGAGATTCAGGAACGCTAACGGTTAATAATAGCCGCATTCAAATTATCGACACCAAAAAAGAAAACGATCTTATCATTCATTTTGCGGAAAACGTTCCTGCAGACATGAGTGGAAATGCAGCAGCTAAAGTTGATGCCGAAAGAAGAAAGCACATCACCGTACATCATAGCGTTACCCATTTGATGCATGCGGCTTTGCGTAATGTCTTAGGAACACATGTGGCACAAAAAGGCAGTATGGTGAGTGAAGAATATTTGCGTTTTGATTTCTCTCATTTTGCAAAAATGACTGACGAAGAAATCAGCAAGGTTGAAAAAATTGTGAATGAAAAAATAAGAGAGAATGTGCCTGTGGTGATAAAATCCATGAGCAAAGATGAGGCTGTTGCAATGGGCGCTATGGCCTTGTTTGGCGAAAAATATGGAGATGTGGTGCGTGTGGTTATCATGGATCCAAATTATTCAATTGAATTGTGTGGCGGTACACATATTGGCAATACTGGTGAAATAGGTTATTTCAAAATCAAAAGTGAAAGTGCTGTGGCTGCTGGCGTTCGACGCATTGAAGCGGTTTCAGGACAAGCTGCTGAGAACATGCTGAATGACATGGTGGCACAACTTACCTTGGTTAAAGAACAATTAAAACATCCAAAAGACTTACAGAAAGCCATTGAAAATTTAATGGCAGAAAACAACTCTTTATCAAAAAGAATTGAGTCATTGGAAGCGCGTCAATTGGTGGGCATCAGAAATGAATTGTTACAAAAAGATGTCATCATTGAAAATGTAAGTTTCATCGGAGAGGTGGTTGAGGTACCAAGTGCTGATGCATTGAAAAAATTATGTCTTGATGTAAAACATCATTTGCATGACCATCTGATTGTGTTATGCAGCAACATCGGAGGGAAGGCTTATGTTGCGGTAGGCATCAGTGAAACTGTAATTGCTGCAAAAAACCTCGATGCGAATAAAATCATCAAAGAAACTGTCGGCCCATTAATCAACGGCGGCGGCGGCGGACAGAAAACTTTGGCTACATCAGGCGGACAGGAAGTGGGGAGTTTTGGGAACGTGATTGAGGCGGTGAGAGGGGTGATTAAGATTTAAAGGTTTAAGGTTTAATGGTTGAATGGTTTGCGATCTTTTCAGCGATGTCTCCTGAAAGGGACTTTGCGTAATTGGGGATTGGGTTTTGTGACGAAAAATAATTCACTCTTCGTGCAACTTAGTGTCTTGGTGCCTTTGTGGCAATTTTTTACCGCAGAGAAAAGAGGAAAGGAGTTTGACGCAGAGGAGTGATAGTTGAGTGGGAATTAGGAATTTGGAGTTATGGCGAAAGCATAATTCACCCTTTGTGTAATTTAGTGTCTTGGTGCCTTTGTGGCGATTTTTATTATTTAATACTACAATAATCTTTCAATGAAAAAACAATTATTCTTTTTAATCCTTGCAATCAGCATCATTTCAAGTTCATGTAAAAAAGACAATGCGGCAGCAACTATTCAAACCATCAAAATCGGTGGATTGTTTTCGTTAACAGGCAATTGGTCTTCATTAGGCATTCCTTCACAAGAAGCGATGAAGTTGGGTTTGATTGATGTGAATGCTTATCTCGAAGAAAAAGGTTCTAACATCCGTTTTTCTACAGTTGTATATGACACCGAATTAGATACTACACTTGCAAAAAATTTAATCACAAGAGCTTTTACCACACAAAACGTAAAATACATTATTGGTCCACAATCAAGTGCTGAAGTTGGCGCCGTTCTTCCTTATGCAAATGCTAATAATATTTTAGTGGTGAGTCAGGGAAGTACGGCTTCAAGTTTGGCAATTCCTAATGATGCGGTATTTCGTTTTTGTCCGGGTGATGCAGTAGAGGGAAGAGCAATGGCCCAAACCATGTATGCTCAAGGCAAACAGGCTATCATTACTTTATCAAGAGATGATGCCGGAAATCGTGGATTGCAACAATCTGTAGGATCTTCTTTTACAACTCTTGGTGGGCAGGTTACAGCCATTGCTCCGTACCCAACTAGCGGCAACGATTACACGAACTTGTTGTCACAATTAAGAACTTTAATTCAACAATACACGGCAACATACGGAGCCAATCAAGTGGGAGTTTATTTAGCTTCATTTGACGAGTGTAAAGATATTTTTCAATCAGCGATTACTGACCCGGTTTTTTCATCAGTGAACTGGTATGGCGGAGATGGAATTGTATTGAGTTCAGTTTTGTTAACGAGCAATGCTGCTGCCAATTTTGCAGCAACTACACATTTCTTTGCACCAAACTTCGGTTTGCCATTAACGCCCAATCCAAAACTAGATGCCATTCAAACAGCAATCAGAACCAATACAGGCTATGAACCAGATGCCTATACTTTTGCAGTATATGATGCCATGTGGGTAATTGCCAAAACAGTAACTTCTTATTCAAATGTGACTTCAAATTTTAGCAAATTAAAATCAGACTTCGCTAATGAAGCCAATCAACATTATGGTATAACCGGACCAACTGTTTTGAATGCCAATGGCGACAGAGATTCAGGTTCTTTTGATTATTTTGGTGTGGTAAATGATAATGGTGTTTATAAATGGAAACTGGTAGGAAAATCATTGTAATGTAAAACTCAATTCAGATGTTTTCTGTAGTCATTCCTCTTTACAATAAAGCGCACACCATTGTAAACACCATTCAATCGGTGTTGAATCAAACGTATACTGATTTTGAAATTGTGGTGGTAAATGATGGTTCTACAGATAATAGTGTTGAAGTGATACAACAACATTTTACAGATTCAAGAGTTCGTATTGTCAACCAGCATAATCAAGGTGTAAGTGCTGCTCGTAACAATGGTGTAGCTTCTTCTAAAAACGAACTGATTGCTTTTTTAGATGGAGATGATGAGTTGTTGCCAGCGTTCTTGAGTAAAATGAAAGAATCCGTAGCGCAATTTCCTGAAGCCGGAATGTATTGTTGTGCTGGAATATTAAGATTTCCAGACGGAACCGAATCCTTAAGAGCTTCAGAAAAATATGGTGGTTCCATTCAGTTGATTAACTATTTTGAAAATCCATATTTCTTTACCAATTCAAGTTCGACAGTCATTCGAAAATCTGCGTTTAATAAAACTGCGGGCTTTCCTGTTGGTATGAAAATCAATGAGGACCTGGTTTTTTTCTGCTCATTGGCGTTTATTGTCCCAGTGGCTTATTGCCCAATACCATTAAGTGTTTATCTTAAAGAAGTTGAAGGCCATGCATCAGCGGTTAATCCTAAAATGCACGAATATATTGTTAGTCGCGTGAATCAGATTTATTACAATTGGGAAAAAACTGGAAAACAAAATAACATGTTTCTTGTATTCACGCGATATGAATTGAGAAACGAAATATTGACTTATTTGAAGCAGAAGAACTTTAGCAAAGTCGATTATGTTTTAACTCATCTTGAAAAAAATCTACTGCAACATTTTCCTTCATTGGAGTTGCTTGCTTATAAAATCAAATGGCTGCGCATTCCTGCAATTATGTATATCTATCTTACGAAATTGATTTGGAAATCAGGAGGATATCCGGTGATACAGTATAAGAAAATGTCAAATAGGAATTAGTAATTGGGGATTAGGAATTAGGGCAGAAATTTTTACTCAAAGTCAATATTTTATTATTTTACAAATGAACAATTTCTCCTTTGGGAGAATAAGAGGTATGGTAGTGCTCAATAAAGTGTGTCAGGGTTAAAAAATCTTGTTTTAAAATAGTCGGTCAAGTCTCTTCTTATTGTAGACCATCCAAAGATAGTTCCATTCCATCTTGTTTGAGCATTCATTGTTGCCAGATATATTTGCTTTACTAT
>CANGEZ010000198.1 GCA_947452875.1 Chitinophagaceae bacterium | reverse complement strand
CTTGTTGTTTAGGATAAGTTTTTTTCTTTTACGACACTAGATATCACGTACATGCATACATGCATCTGGTGAAGCTTAAGAAAAAATGGTTCTTCAAAAGCATCGAATTTAATGGGTAGCTTAGTTTCGAAGGGTAATCGATTATCTTTTATAATATCCAGTATCTAGTATCCAGCTATCCAGCCTATCTCAACTTCAACGTCACAATAGCCAATGCCACACTCAAAATCGTCACAATCCAGAATCTCACAGCAATTTTACTCTCATGAAAACCTTTTTTCTGATAATGGTGATGAAGAGGGCTCATGAGAAAAACTCTTCTCCCTTCACCATATTTTCTTTTGGTGTATTTGAAATAACTCACCTGAATCATCACACTCAAATTCTCCACCAAAAACACCATACAAAAAATTGGAATCAATAATTCTTTTCTAACAATGATTGCCAATGCTGCAATGATACCTCCTAAAGCAAGGCTACCGGTATCCCCCATGAACACTTGTGCGGGATAAGAATTGTACCACAGAAAACCGATACATGCGCCCACAAATGCAGCAATAAAAATCGACAACTCACCAAGGTTAGGGATGTACATGATATTCAAGTATTCTGCAAACTTGATGTTACCACTTACATATGCGAATATGCCCAAACAAATGCCGATAATCGCACTGACACCTGTTGCCAATCCATCCAATCCATCCGTAATGTTCGCACCATTTGAAACCGCTGTTACAATAAAAATCACAATGAGTATGTACACGATGTATGCGTAATCCTCCATGCTCTTTGGCAACAACTTTGCATAATTAAATTCATGACCTTTTACAAATGGAATGGTTGTAATGATTGTTTTTGCATTTACAAAAACTCTTTTCTTTCCATCAACAATTACGGTGTCATACTTTACATTGCTATTTGATTTTACTAAAGAATTTTGTGTTGAAATCACTTCACGTTTTACGACTACGCTAGGTGTGAAATATAATGCGGCTCCAACGATAATTCCTAGCATCACTTGTCCGAAAATCTTAAACCTTCCAGCCAATCCATCAGCATCAGTTTTTTTATAGTCAATTCCTTTTTCTTTTGCGATGCGCTTGGCTCTGATTTTTAAATAATCATCAATGAAACCGATAGCACCCAACCAAACTGTGCATAACAACATCAATCTGATATAAACTTTATGTAAATCCGCAAGCAATAAAGTTGGAATCAAAATGGCCAAGATGATGATGATACCGCCCATGGTTGGTGTACCTTTTTTCATTTGCTCGCCAGCCAATCCAAGGTCTCTTACCGATTCACCTAATTGTTTTTTCTGTAAGAACTGTATGATTTTTTTTCCGTAAACAGTTGATATAATCAAAGAAAGAATCAAGGCAATCATCACCCTGAAAGTGATGAATTGAAAAAGACCTGCTCCGGGAAATCGAAGATGCTCTTTAGCCAGCCATTGAAAAAATTGATATATCATTTTACTTAATTCTTATTTATCCAGTAATTCAAACATTTCTTTCAGTACTTTTTTATCATCAAAATCATACTTCACCCCTTTAATCTCTTGGTATTTTTCATGACCTTTTCCTGCTACCAAAACAATATCCTCTTTCTCTGAAAAACTAACTGCCGTTTTAATCGCTTCTTTTCTATCGGCAATCGTGATGCATTTTTTTCTCGACACTACATTGACACCGGCTTCCATTTGTTTTAGAATTTCCAAAGGATCTTCATTGCGAGGATTATCGGAAGTCAAGATCACTTTATCGCTATACTGACAAGCCACTTCCGCCATCAATGGTCTTTTGGTGTTATCTCTGTTACCGCCACAACCCACAACCGTGATGATTTTTTGTTCGCCTTGTCTGAGGTTTTTTATTGTCACCAAAACATTCAACAAGGCATCAGGTGTATGCGCATAATCTACAATTCCAACAACATTTTTATGATGACTTAAAGAATAATCAAATCTTCCTTCGGCACCAGTTAATGTGCTGAGCATTTGCAACACTTCATATTTGTCTTCACCCAAACTAACAGCCACTCCATAAACAGCAAGCAAATTGTATGCGTTAAACTCACCGATTAGTTTGAAATGAACCTCAAGATCATTTACCGTCATGTGCAAACCCGTCAAGCCATTCTCCAAAATTTTGCCTTTGAAATCAGCTAATGTTTTCAAACTATAGAAGCATTTTTTTGCTGCTGTATTTTGAAGCATCACTACACCTCTTTTATCGTCTGCATTGCTTAATGCGATCGCAGATTTTGGCAATCCATCGAACCAAGATTTTTTTACACGGATGTATTCATCGAAAGTGTTATGATAATCCAGATGATCATGTGAGATATTGCTGAAAACAGCTGCAGCGAAATCTATTCCAGTGATACGATGCTGGTGTATCGCATGACTGCTACATTCCATGAAAACATAAGTACATTGTTCATCTGCCATTCTTTTCAATAATGCGTTCAATTGAATAGCATCAGGAGTTGTATGAGTAGATGGAATGATGTCATTTCCAATTTGATTTTGCACAGTGCTGATCAAGCCGCATTTGTAACCCAATGAAGTAAACAATTTCCAAAGCAAAGTGGCTATTGTTGTTTTTCCATTGGTACCGGTTACACCTATCACCTTTAACTGGCGAGAAGGTTCACCATAAAAATTGTGACTCATCAATGCAGCGGCAACATCGGATTCTGCAACTTCAACATAAGTTATATGAGCGTGAATGGTTTCAGGAAGATGCTCAACAACAACAGCTACAGCTCCTTTAGCAATTGCATCTTCAATAAAATGATGACCATTGCTCAACGTACCTTTTATAGCTATGAAACAAGTTCCGGGGGTTACCAATCTTGAATCTGTTTGCAGATTCTTTATCTCGATGGCTGTATTTCCTGATACCGCACGAATGTTAACCTTGTATAAAATCTCTTTTAGCATCTAAAAAGCTCAATTGAGCATTAAATATATTTTTTGTCCTTTTTTAAAATTTGTACCAGCAGCAATACTTTGACTAACCACTTTGCCTTTTCCTGAAACCAAAGCAATCATGCCTTTGTTTTCCAAAAGATAAAGTGCATCTTTTAAACCCATTCCTTTAACATCCGGCGTTATATTTCCTTTGGTAATAAGTTGTGCAGGCTGTGTTAATGCGGCTTTATTTTTGTACATGTCGGCCTCTCTCCAAACGCCCGATTCTAAAGAGTCTTTGTATGCAACATTTACACTAGAAAAGATTGCATTCAAATCAGATTTCATTCCATAATACTGATGCATCAAAGTATCTTCCTGTATCTTTTTATCTGAAGCTTTACTCAAGTAATGATTGTAAATATGATCAGCAATTTTTTTGAACACGGTACCAGCCACTTCTGCTCCATAGAATTTCACCGATTTGTCAGTATTTTGAATTACAACAGCAATTGAGTATTTGGGATTTTCTGACGGAAAATAACCCATGAAAGAAGACTGATAGATTTTTTTACCATTCACATAACCACGATTATCCATTGCAGTTACTGCGGTTCCTGATTTACCTGAAATAGAATATAAAGTATCAAATAAAAATTTATGACCAGTTCCATGTTGGCTGTCAACTACAGCTCTCATACATATTTTTGCTTGTCTAATGGTTTCGTCACTGCAAATTTTATCGACAAGCACTTCAGGATTGTAAGTAATTAAATCAACACCATGTTCTCTAATTGCATTCACCAAATATGGCTTCATCATTTTACCATTATTGGCAACTGCATTGTAAAGGGTAAGCATATGAAGAGGCGTAACCAATTCTTCATAACCATGAGCCATAAATGGAATGGTTGTCTTTTGCCAGTTTTTGCTATCTGGTTTTTTTATGGTTGGTCTTCCAGAAGAAGCAACAATTTCAACACCTGTCATTTTATTCAATCTAAAGCGATCAAGATGCTGCCAGAATTTCATAGGTTGATTTTCATAATATTGATTAGCCAACTTTGCAAAGGCAACATTACTACTTTGAGCAAAAGCATCTTTAACAGAAATTACTCCGGTTCCTGGATGTGAATCTTTTATTCTTAAACCATAAAAATATTTTACACCACCTTCACAATCCACCTTAGACTCTATGGTCACATATTTATCTTCCAGCAAACAAAGCAAGGTCGCTAATTTAAAAACAGAACCCGGCTCTGTTGCTTTACCAATACCGTAATTCAGATCTTCATTGTATGTATTGTCAGGTTGTTTTCCGAGGTTAGCAATTGCTTTAATTTTACCTGTAGCTGTTTCCATTACTATTGCAGTTCCATGTAATGAATTATTACCGACCAACATGGCCATCAGCTCTTTTTCTGCAACATCCTGCATGTAAGTATCTAACGTAGTAATCACGTCTTTACCATTGACAGGATCCACTTCCGCACCTTCAACAGGCATGTAAGCGCCAGCAGCATAACGCATGAGCCTTTGTCCGGAAACACCTTTCAGCAAACTATCATAGGTTCTTTCAAGTCCAACATTTTTTGAAGAATCTTTCCTTGAAAGACCTATGGTTCTGTTTGCTAATAATACATAGGGGTTAATTCTTTTATCTCTTGTGTCAAATATGAAACCGCTTTTATTTCTTCCCAAGCGAACAAGTGG
>CANGEZ010000197.1 GCA_947452875.1 Chitinophagaceae bacterium | reverse complement strand
GTTTTGCGTATAAGTAAAAACGGCAAATACATTCAAGAACGCCACGCTTCTAATTACTACAACGGGATTACAGTAGGTATAGATTTCACTGCCAGAGATATTCAAGACGAATGCAAGAAAAAAGGTTTGCCTTGGGAAAAAGCAAAAGCTTTCGATAATTCTGCTGCCATCGGAAAATTTATAGACATCACTCCAGACATCAATAAGAAAAACATCAATTTTTCATTTTCTAAAAATGGTGAAATTGTTCAAACCGGCAACTCTGGACAGATGATTTTCAGTTTCGATAAATTGATAGCTAACATTTCAAATTATTTCTCACTTAATATTGGAGACCTTATTTTCACGGGCACTCCTGCTGGTGTAGGTGAATGTGTGGTAGGAGATGAGCTTGAGGCTTTCTATGAAGGTACGAGTATGTTGAAGGTGGAAGTGAAGTAATTGTTTAATAGGTTCAAAAGTTCAATAGGTTCAAAATGTTGTTTCAATAATGAGCACTTACGACAAAAAACAAAACTTACAGTTTATTTCATGTTTTAAATGCGCTGGCGACATGCCCATTCTTCGTAAAATAAAATATGGTTATAACTCTTGTATTAAATGTTCAACTGTTCAGCAAGTTGGTGGAGTCCAAATTGTAAACCATAAATCTGGAAATGAAATACAGATTGTTTCAAAAGATTTAGCAGAAAAAATTAATGAATTATCTGATAGACCTGGATATGGAATTAGTTTAGGAATGCAAAAAAACAAGGGTAAAAAATGGAAACGCTTTTGAGGTAACAATCCCCATTTTCAATCTTTCAAAATGTTATTTTAGTAACTAACCTTTTGAACTTATTGAACTTTTGAAACCTTTTGAACAACTTATTCCTCATAAAACTCCATCAACGACCCAAAGTAATTTTCCACCCAACCCGCAACAATATCTTCAAAATCCTCATCAGGAATATTGGTATGTCTTAATTCTGCGGAAGTTTTGCTTTTATCTTTATGTAAAATGATGGTTACGATAGAGGGTTCATCCTGTTCTCCAAAATACCATTCTTGAACAATTTTCTTTCCGGTTTCAAAGCTGATGTTTTTACCACAAATACTGTCGTTCCAGAGTGAAAACTCTGTGCCTTCAATAGGCTCCATAATCGCCGGCTCTCCCGTCCACAACTGAATAGTAGCTGCATTGGTGAGCGCGTTATATAAAATTTCAGGCTCGGTATTGATGATAAAGTATTTCTTAAAATCTTTCATGGCTCGATATTAATATTTAATTTTAAAAGGTCTTTTTTTAATTAACAAGTTTCCGAAAACTAAAATTGTAATTTTGGAAATAAAAAATTACTAACGATGCACAAATTACAGCTATTTGTTTGCTTTCTTTTTTTATTCATCTCTTCTGTTGCATTTGCGCAGTATAAAGATTTTAGTTTGAATCAGAATGGCGATACCATAAATGCCATCAATAATGCCGGACAAAAAGTAGGCAAATGGGTTATTGAAGTGGGAGAGATACGTGGTGAACCAGGGTCAGTTGAAGAAGGCGTTTATAAAAAAGGAGAGAAGCATGGTTATTGGAGGAAGTATTCAACAATGGGAGATTTGCTTTCTGTTGAAAATTACATTTATGGCGGCAAAGCCGGATTGCAACAATATTTTACTTTTTTAGGTGAACTTGAACATGAAGAAAACTGGAAAGGATATAATCCTGATGCACCTTATGACACCATCGCCGTTTATGGCACAGGAAGTGGTGAAATCGTTGATTATAAAATTGTAAAAGCACAACCCTATAGTGTGAAAGACGGTGAATGGAGATATTATGAAGCGGGTCGTTTACTCCGAACAGAACAATGGAGTAATAACAATATCGTCAATCCCAATGCGCCGAAAGTTGCTGCAGGTAAAAAGCCTTACGTAAAACCAGAAAAAGTTGATAAAACTCCAACTATGCTAGATTGGGAAAAAAAGCATAGAGGGAAAAAGTATGTGGAAGGGGCTACGCATTTGTAACGTTTCACTTGTTTGGCGTTTGGTCGCTACGCTTGTTTGGCGTTCATTGTTTTGGTTGAACGAGAAACACCAAACACCAAACACCAAACAAACAAAAGACTAAAGTCCCTTCTGCATCGGATTCGTTCCACCAGGCATATTTCTTCTTCCGCGGTTTTCTGTTTTTCCTTTGAACAACTGGAATTTACTAGGTTCTGAAACTACAGGCCAGGTATTGTTTTTCTCGTCGATATCGGCGGTTTCTCTATTTGGATCTAATTTAATGGAAACTACTTCTTTGTCCTTTAGGAATGATTTGGTTACCTTATTTTCATTTTTACGCCAAACATTTACCCCAATTCTGTCAATATCTTTTGTGCCATCTTTATATGTCCACTCGATGATAATCGGCATGACCAATCCGCCTTTATTGCTCATGGTAAGTTCATAAAATCTTTTCTCTCCTGCAATCTTTATTTTCTCTTCTGGCGTGTATACTTCACTGGTAGTAGCAGGTGTGGTAACTACAAAAGCAGATGTGTCAAGCTTTGCAAGCCCACGGTCGTATCTCCAGTAAAAATCTCTTAAACTAGTATCAGCATCTGTTGCAAACACAATGCTTTTGTCTTCTCTGTTTCTGATTTTAGAAATATCATCGTAGCTGTTTTGAATAGGTTTGGCAACTGGAATTGTTGTTGTTTTTTCTTCAGTGGTTTTTGCTTCCTGAATATCTGTGTTTACAATAGACCATTTAACCGTATCCAATGAAATGTCTACAGGATCTGTATTATAAAACCAACCTCTCCAGAACCAATCTAAATCCTCTGCACTGGCGTCTTCCATGGTACGGAAGAAATCAGCAGGAGTAGGGTGTTTGAAGGCCCAGCGCTGACAATATTTTTTAAATGCAAAATCAAAATTCTTTCTACCCATGATGGTTTCTCTTAAAATATTTAAACCAGTTGCAGGTTTTGAATAAGCATTAGGGCCAAATTGTATGATGTTTTCACTGTTTGTCATTATCGGTTCTAACTGATCCTTAGGTAGTTTCATGTAGTCAACTATTTTGTAAGCAGGTCCGCGTCCTACAGGAAATTTATTGTCCCATAATTCTTCAGTTAGGTATTCAACAAAAGTATTCAACCCTTCATCCATCCAGGTCCATTGTCTTTCATCACTATTAATAATCATTGGAAAAAAGTTATGTCCTACCTCGTGTATCACCACTCCCAACATGCCATTTTTTATCCCTTCAGAATAAGTGCCATCTTTTTCACATCTTCCGTAATTGAAACAAATCATTGGGTATTCCATGCCGTTAGCCGCTTCGATACTCTGTGCTACCGGATATGGATATGGAATAGTAAAATGAGAATAAGATTTTATAGTATGTGCAATTACTTTCGAACTGAACTTGCGGTATAAAGGATAAGCCTCTTTTCCATAAGCACTCATACACATTATTTTCTTGCCTTCAACTACAATAGGCAACGCATCCCAAACAAATTTCCTACTACTGCCCCAAGCGAAATCACGAACGCTATCGGCTTTAAACATCCAGGTTTTCTTTTCAGTGCTTTTTTGTTTTTCTCTAGCCATCGCTTCTGCAAGCGTTACAATTTCTGTTACGTCTTTTGCTGTTTGAGCTGTTTGCCATCTTTTAAATTGAGCGGCAGATAATACCTGCTGGTAATTTTGTCCCTGACCTGTAGCCATAATCACATGATCCGCAGGCACAGTCATACTCACCTGAAAATTTCCAAATATCAAAGCAAACTCACCTGAACCTGCAAACTGATGATTTTGCCATCCCTGAAAATCAGAATAAACACACAATCTTGGGTACCATTGTGTCATGGTGAAAATATCATTTCCTTCTTCAGGAAAATTTTCATAACCACCGCGGCCACCGTATTTCATTCTGTCTGCGATAAAATAATTCCATTCAATTTTGAAAATGAATTTTTCTCCTGATTTCAATTTCTTTGGCAAATCAACACGCATCATGGTTTTGTTGATATTGTAACTAAGCGGTTTTCCCATAGCATTGGTTACACTTACAATGTTGTCACCATATTCCTTATCGTTTTTGCCTTGTAATCTGGCGATATCCTGTTCGTTAATTTGCGATGGCATGGTATTGCTGCTTTCGTAACCCGCACTGTTGGTGGAGCTATGCTGGTTTTCATCCAATTGTAACCAAAGATAATCGAGCACATCAGGAGAGTTGTTGTAGAAAGTAAGTGTTTCCTTACCTGATAATTTTCTGTTGGATTCATCCAGTTCACATGCGATGTTGTAATCACATCTTTCTTGCCAGTATTTTGGACCCGGCGCACCACTAGCTGTTCTGTACTCGTTTGGAGTTGGCAAAATGGTACCTAACTGTTCGAAACGATTTCCGTGATTGCTGCCCGGGTTGTTTCTGATATCCTGAGCGAAGAGATTGACTACTGAAAAGCAGATGAAAAGAGATAATAATAAACGTTTTGTCATGACTGGAATTTAAGGCTGTAAAAGTATTGAATTTTGATTGGTTTAAAATGGTAATCTTGTTAAGGCGAAATATAATCCACCAAAAAGTGAAATACCCGACAATAACCATACCCACCATTTTCTGGCAAATCCAAGCTGGTGAACAACAATCTGTGATAATAAAAGAATTAGGAACACAACTACTATTTGTCCGGCTTCAATACCAATATTAAAACTTAGCAATGGGATAGCAATTT
>CANGEZ010000196.1 GCA_947452875.1 Chitinophagaceae bacterium | reverse complement strand
TCTACGCCAAACGGCTCTAATTACTTTGATGGCTCACATGGGTAGTTTTGTTCCGGCATCATCTGCAAAAATTCCTGTGACTGATAAAATATTTACACGAGTTGGTGCCTCTGATAATTTAAGCGGAGGGGAAAGTACATTTATGGTGGAGATGAACGAAACCGCTAGCATCATCAATAACCTCACTTCAAGAAGTTTGATTTTGTTGGATGAAATCGGCAGAGGCACATCTACTTATGATGGTATTTCCATTGCTTGGAGTATTGCAGAATATATACACCAGTCGAATTTTAAACCCAAAACTTTATTCGCCACGCATTATCACGAACTGAACGAACTCGAAAACAAATTTGAACGCATCAAAAATTTCCATATCACCAATAAAGAAGTGGGTAATAAAGTCATTTTTCTTAGGAAACTTGCCCCTGGTGGAAGTACACACAGCTTTGGTATTCATGTTGCACGAATGGCAGGTATGCCTCCAGCTTTAATTGATAGAGCCAATGAAATACTTGCTCAACTGGAAAATAGTCGTGATGAAAATGGCAACATGCATAAAGGTGATATGAAGGAAAGCATGAAAAACCTTAATAATCCTAAAATGCAATTGAGTATTTTCGATACCCATTCCGTAACTTTCGATGCGATTCGGTCTTTATTGGAAAATACAGATATCAACAGACTTACTCCTGTTGAAGCACTTTTGAAATTACAAGAAATCAAATCCAAACTAAATTAGCTCCTGTTTGTTAATAATATCTAAACACCATCTGAAAAGTAAATTTTTTGTCATCCATTCTGTTACTTTGCGAAACTTTATGTGCAGATATTTAATTGTCATAACACTGCTCTTTTTACAATTACCTAAAATAGGTAATGCGCAAGTTTGTACAGCTTTAGGTCAAAATCCTCAGACTGCATTTCCGGTTTGTGGTACAGCTGTATTTTCTCAAAACTCAGTAAATATATGTGGCGACAGAGCCGTAGTATCTCGATGCACAGCTTTGGGAACTCTTTTTACAGATAAAAATCCTTATTGGTATAAATTCACTTGCTTTACTTCGGGCACATTAGGATTTACGATTACCCCTAACAATTTATCAGATGATTACGACTGGCAATTGTTCGATGTAACAGGAAGAAATGTTGCCGATGTTTACACAGATGTTTCCATGTTCGTAGCATGCAACTGGAGTGGAGATCCGGGTGTTACGGGTGCTTCTCCTGCCGGCAATTCATTGATAAGATGTGAAGGCCCAGGAGTACCTTTATTCAGTGCTATGCCATTCATCACCCAAGGAAGAAATTATTTATTATTGATTAGTCATTTTACCAACTCTCAAAGCGGCTACTCGTTATCGTTTGGTGGTGGAACGGGAAGTATTACTGATCCTACAGAACCTCATTTAAGCAATGCCACAGCAGCTTGCGATGGCACTGTAATCAGGGTTAAGCTGAATAAAAAAATGAAATGTAATTCATTGACTTCAAATGGAAGTGAATTTAGCATTACGCCGCCAATAAGAAGTTTCATCAGTGCGGTTGGTAATAGTTGTTCAACAGGATTTGATACGGATTCAGTTACTCTTACTTTAAACGGACCTCTTGTTCCCGGTAACTACACAATAACGATTAACAATGGACCGGATGGAAATACCATGTTGGACAACTGCGACAGAAATATTCCAGTTGGTGAAAACATTCCATTGACAGTATATGCCATCCAACCAACACCCATGGATAGTTTAACCAAACCCGGGTGTGCGCCCAATACATTACAATTGGTATTTAGAAAAAATATTCGTTGCAACACTATCGCCGCAGATGGAAGCGATTTTCTGATTACAGGTCCCTACCCTGTTACCATCACAGGTGCTAGTGGTTTAAATTGCACCAACGGAGTGAGCAATAAAATCATCATTCAATTATCTGCACCTCTACAAAGAGCGGGGAATTTTATTTTAAAACTAGTGAGAGGTTCAGATAACAATACCATTTTTGATGAATGTGCTCAAGAAACACCAGCAGGCTCCACCATTCCATTTGTAATCAAAGACACGGTAAATGCAGATTTTACTTACACTATAAATTTGGGTTGCGATAAAGATATCGTCAATTATTTCCACAATGGAAGTAATGGCGTTAACAGCTGGCAATGGACGTTTGGAGAAGGCTCACCAAGTAACCTACAAAACCCTGTTGTAGCTTACACAGTATTTGGAATTAAAAACACGCAATTGATTGTCAGCAATGGTGTTTGTACAGACACTTCATTTGCAACCATAAATCTCGACAACTATGTAGAAGCCGCATTTGAAGCACCTGCATTTGTTTGTCCTGATGATTTGGCAACTTTCAGAGATACAAGTATCGGCAATATCAGATTTTGGAACTGGAATTTTGGAAATGGCAACAGCTCCACATTACAACAACCGCCTGCCCAAGGCTATGTGTATGTTCCAGGAAGTAATATTAAATTACCCGTAACGCTAATTGTTACCAATAATATTGGATGCAAGGATACACTTACTAAATTTATTCTCATACCCTGGAACTGTTACATTGATGTTCCAACTGCGTTTACCCCTAATCGTGATGGTAAAAACGATTATCTTTATCCCTTGAATGCGTATAAAGCCAGAGACTTAAAATTTGCAGTATACAACAGATTCGGTCAGCGTATATTTTACACCGAAGACTGGACCAGAAAATGGAACGGCGATGTAAGAAGTATGCCTGCTGATATGGGCACTTATGTATGGACTCTCTCGTACTTTGATACAGATTTGAATAGACAGATTTTTAAAAGAGGAACAACGGTTTTGATTAGATAAGAAGCCCCCTAAATCCCCCCAAGGGGGACTTTGATTATGTTTTGTTGGATTGCCTAGAATGAAGCCCCCTAAATCCCCCAAGGGGGACTTTGATTATGTCTTGCTTATCGTCACCACGAATTCACGAATTGTTTTTTTAATAAAAATACTCTTTGCTCCCCTCTCTATTGGAGAGGGGTTGCCTGCCTGCCGGTAGGCAGGGGGGTGAGGCTTTTCGTGAGAAAATTATGGATTTATTTTCGAAATGCCAATTCCCCCTTTGGGGGATTTAGGGGGCTCAAATCCCACTTCTACATTTTACATTCAATATTTTACATTTTACATTCATGTCCCTCCCTATTTCCCCGAATTGTTTATGTTTGCAAAAATTCTTTTATGGAACATAAGCCTGTTTATTACAGTGAATATCTTGAGTTGGATAAAATATTAAATGCTCAGCATCCTGTAAGTTTTGAAAATGGTAAAGAACCTGCTCATGACGAGATGCTTTTTATCATCATTCACCAGGCTTATGAATTGTGGTTCAAACAAATTCTGTTTGAGGTCAATACAGTTATCGAAACCATGAACAAACCTTCATTGAATGATAATTCAAATGATTTGCAATCTGTTGTTCATCGTTTACAAAGAGTGGTTACTATTTTAAAAGTGTTGGTTAAACAAGTAGACATTTTGGAAACCATGACTCCCATGGACTTCCTAGATTTCAGAGATATGCTTCGTCCGGCTTCGGGCTTTCAAAGCTGGCAATTCAAAATTATTGAAGCCAAACTCGGATTAAAATTCGAAAATCGACACGGCATGGATTATTATACCAGCCAGTTAAAAGAAAAAGATATTGAAGTTATTAAAAGTGCTGAAAGTGGACCTTCACTTCTGATGATGATCAATACATGGCTTGAACGCATGCCCTTTCTCAAAACCACAGCCGATTGGGGCAATGGAGATTTTTCCCAACATCCTTTCTGGGCTGATTATGAAAAAACTTACACTGAAAGTCTTTCTGCAGGTGAAAAAAACAACACCAATTATTTCAATCAGATATTTTTCGGAACAACAAATGAAACGGAAAGAGCATTAAGTCCGGAAGCATGCCAATCTGCTTTATTTATCATGCTTTACAGAGGTTATCCATTATTGGAATTGCCCTATCAGTTGTTGGAAATTTTAATTGAAATAGACAATCAAATGGGCAGCTGGAGATATCGTCATATCAACATGGTAAAGAGAATGATTGGTACCCGTGTTGGAACCGGTGGAAGTACTGGCGCCGGATATTTACAAGGCGCAATGGAAAAACATTACATTTTTAGAGAGCTTACTCAATTGAATAGTTTCCTTATCGACAGAAGAAAATTACCTGCATTACCAAAAGCACTTTCAGATAAGTTAGGATATCAGTTTTAAGACTTAAATCAATTCCTTAAGCTTCTGTATTACAAAATCGATTTCTTCTTTTGTATTGTGTTTGCAAAAACTAAATCTCACTGTAATTTGATTGGGATTGGAATTGATGGCACGAATCACATGGCTGCCTTCTTCTGCCCCTGAAGCGCAGGCTGAACCGCCACTAGCGCAGATATTGTTGATATCTAGGTTAAACAACAACATTTCAGATTTTTCTGTTTTAGGAAATCTCGTACTTAATACAGTGTACAATGATTTACCATTCACATCGCCATTGAAATCAACTCCTTTTATGTTATCTAATAATTGAGATTGCATATAGTTTTTCAAACCCAAGATATGTGCACTGTCTTTTTCAAAGTTTTCAGTAGCGATTTCCAAAGCTTTGGCGAAACCTACAATGCCATATAAATTTTCTGTTCCTGCGCGCATGTTTCTTTCTTGTCCACCTCCAAAAATAAACGGTTTGATTCTCACATTTTCATTGATGTATAAAAGTCCAACACCTTTTGGACCATGAAATTTATGTGC
>CANGEZ010000195.1 GCA_947452875.1 Chitinophagaceae bacterium | reverse complement strand
TCTTCGCCCATATAAGGCGCAACGGTAACCGCATCGAATTTTAATTTTTCAAAAAATGCTTTGGCATAGTAGTTTGATGTGTTGCCGATATCGGCTCTTTTGGCATCAGCGATTTTTAGGTGAGTTGATGGTATGTAATCACAAGTTTCTTCCATGGCATCCCAACCTCTGGCGCCCATGGCTTCGTAAAATGCAGTGTTGATTTTATAAGAAACACAATAGTCTTTCGTAGCATCAATAATTTGTTTATTGAATTCCACCACACCATTAGGTCTGCTTTGCAAATGAGCAGGAATCTTTTCTATATCTGTATCTAAGCCTACACAAAGGAAACTCTGTTTAGATTTTATCTGTTCAACCAATTCAATTCTGTTCATCTTAATTCAAATGTTTTATTTTGTCAAGCATTAAATTCTCAATCTGTTCACTGTTCCAGTTTTCAGCGATATTAGGAGTTTGCATCACTTCATCCATGATGGCTTGCTGGGCATTGCCTCTGCTCAAAGCCTCGCTGTATCTTACTTCCGGACTGAAAGTAACCAAGCTATAAGCCGGAGTCCATTTATCAGGGTGTTTGGAACTGAAGTGGGCTTCTATTTTTTTCTGTAATAAAAATTGTGGGTCAGCAACTTTATCTCTCATCTCCACAAAATTATTCAAAGCCAAAGTGGCAATGGCATCTCCATCAGGTTTACGCAGTTCCTGATATTCAGTTAGTATTTTATTCCAATCGTGATGGTGTTTGTTGATTAGTGAATTCAACACTTGACAATCTTCAAACCCACAATTCATGCCTTGTCCGAAGAAAGGAACAATTGCATGTGCCGCATCTCCAATCAATGCAAATTTATTGTCTCTGATCCATGGGAAGCATTTTACCGTTACTAATGATGAAGTTGAATTATTGAAAAACTCTTTTTCAAAATCAGGCATTATCGCTGAGGCATCAGCAAATATTTCATTGAAAAATGCTCTTGCTTTTTCTGGAGTATTCAATGAAGCAAAAGATGGATTGCCTTCAAATGGAAAGAATAAAGTACAAGTGAAACTGCCGTCAACATTGGGTAAGGCAATCAACATGTAATTGCCTCTAGGCCAGATGTGTAATGCGTTTTTCTCCATGAGAAAACTAGCATTTGAACCTGCAGGAATGGTTAATTCTTTGTAGCCAAAATCAATATAGTATTGTTGATATTGAAAACGGTCATGTTGTAATTGATGAGTCAGACGAGAAGCCGCAAAAGCACCATCACTTCCAAAAATCAAATCTTGTTTTACAACATGCGATTCGTTTTTTTCGGTGTTTGTGAAATGAATTTCATTTGTTTTCCAATTGATGTTGTCGCATCTTTCGTTGAAATGTATTTGCACATTATGTTTTTCTGCAAGATTCATCAACGTGCAATTGAGTTCGCCACGAGAAACAGAATTTATAAACTGACCTTCTTTGCCATAAGCCTGATAACCTGAAGAACCATCCACATGATGCAATTGACGTCCATGCATGGGAATGGCTATTTTTTTTATTTCTTCCATCAATCCCACTTCTTCCAAAGCCTTGATGCCTCTGTCGCTTAATGCCAGGTTGATGGAACGGCCGGCGCTCATGGAGATTTTACGCATGTCCGATCTGCGTTCATAGATATTTACTTTGTATCCTTGTTTGGATAAGTAGATGGATAGCAATGAACCGACTAATCCGGCGCCGATGATGGTTACTTGTTTTTGCATTTTTTAATTAAGTTTCAAATGTTCAATATGTTCAAAATGTTCAATAGGTTTGTTAGGTTTGATGAGTTCAATTGGTTCGAAAGTTTTATTGAGGTTAAAGGGTAATATTTTCAGTAGTCAACATCTTGAACCTCTTGAACATTTTAAACCTTTTGAACTATAAATCAAACATCACCAACTTATCCTAACAGGCTCTCTTTTATTACCTTCCCAAAATTGAAAATATCCTCAAATGTATTATACAATGGAACCGGTGCAATCCTAATCACATTCGGTTCTCTCCAATCAGCAATGATACCTGCTTTTATGAGCTCATCAAAAATTCTTTTGCCATCTTCCAACATCAACATTGAAACCTGACAGCCTCTTTGTTTTTCTTCCAATGGTGTAATGACTTCAATGATGTTATGATTGGTGAGATGATTGATTTCATCCAAAATAAATAACAAATAACTGCTGAGCATTTTTCCTTTGGCAACCAGATTATGCATGCCTGCTTCGGTGAAAATATCCAATGAAGCTTTATGTGCCGACATGCTCAACACAGGTGCATTGCTCAATTGCCATCCTTCTGCAGTAGGAATTGGATGGAACTCTTTATCCATTTTGAAACGAGTGTCTTTGTTGTGTCCCCACCAACCCGCAAGTCTGGGTAATGAACCATCGTTGATATGACGTTGATGAATAAACGCTCCTGCAACTCCACCCGGGCCGCTATTTAAATATTTGTAAGAACACCAACAGGCGAAATCTATATTCCAGTCGTGTAATTCCAAGTGTATGTTTCCTACAGCATGTGCTAAATCAAATCCGCAATTGGCGCCTACTTCATGAGCTGCTTTCGTTATGGCTTGCATATCAAAAACCTGACCGCTGTAATAATTGACACCGCCAAAAATGACAAGCGTTGTTTCGTGTCCGTGTTTTTGTATCGTGTCAATGATATCCTCATGATCAATTGTGGCTTTTCCTTTTTTAGGATGCACTTCAATTATCGCATCATCAGGATTATAGCCGTGTAATTTCACTTGCGATTGAAAGGCATATTGATCAGAAGGGAATGCTTTGGCTTCGCAGATGATTTTGTAACGTTCTTTTGTTGGACGGTAAAAACTGATCATCAGCAAATGCAAGTTCACCGTCAGCTGATTCATCACCACGATTTCTTCAGGCAATGCACCGACAATTTGCGCCAGTTGTTCTTCAAAAATTTCATGATAACTTACCCAAGGCGTTCTGGCATGGAAGTGACCTTCCACTCCATGTGTGGCCCAGTCTTCCAATTCATCTAAAACATAATCTTGCGTTTTTTTAGGTTGCAAACCCAATGAGTTTCCTGTGAAGTAGATACATTCTTTGCCATTGACAATCGGCATATAAAATCGTTCACGAAAATGTTTCAATGAATCCTGTTCGTCAAGTTGTTGGGCGTATTCTATTGTGTTGGAAAAGTTCATTATTTTTTTTGTTCAAAAGGTTCAATAAGTTTAAAATGTTCAAAAGGTTTGTGCTGTTCGAGAGGTTCAAAATGTTCGTTTGAATTTCAGAGTCTTTCATCAACTTATTGAACTCATTGAACCTCTTAAACCTTTTGAACTTTGTATTCACTCCAAAGTTGCTATTACCTTCAATTCAATGCAAATAGGCGTCGGCAGACTTTTTACTTCCACCGTTGTTCTACAAGCTTCCACATCTTTAAAGTATTCGCCATAAATTTTATTGTATGTTGGAAAATCTTTTTTCATGTTGGTTAAGAAAACCGTTACGTCCACCATTTTATCCCAGCTGCTGCCGCTAGCTTCTAGCACGGCTTTCACATTAGCGAAAACTGAATGACACTCGGCTTCGATATCATACTTCACTATATTTCCATCTTTATCTAACTCTAAACCGGGAATTGAATTGTCTGCTGCTCTTCGGCTACCGATACCCGATAGGAAAAGTAAATTGCCGACTTTGCGGGCATGGGGGTAGGCGCCTAGGGGAGAGGCGGCGTTGGTCGTTTTAATTATTTTGTTTGGTGTTTGGTGTTTGGTGTTATTTGTTTGGTGTTCGGTCGCTTCGCTCGTTTTGGTTTGAGTGTTGGCTGTTAATGATTTATTTTTATTTTCAGATGACCTTTCCATAAATTTTTGTCCCTTAAAATTTGATTTGTTTAGATAGCTTATAAAAGCTGCTATTTTATTTCCGATTTTATTTACTTTTTCAATTGTCAATTCAAATAAATCATTTGAAATGTATTTATAGTCTTTACATCTGATTATTTGAGATTGTAACTCAGATGCTGAGGCTTTTGCTATGCTCAAAAACTGGATAAATTCAAGTCTACTTCCTCTTCCAAATCCTTCTGCGATATTATCCATTATAGAACCTGCAGATCTTAACATTTGATTTTTAAGTGCAAAATCTTGCGCCAAAGGTTTAAAATTTGAAAGTTCAAAAATGTCGGCACTTAAGACTCTTGATAATTGCCAAATTTCGAGATCTTCAAATTTTTTAATTGTTCCCATTTTGTTTTTATTTGATACGGTTTAAAATATCTAATAAAAATAAATCTCAATGAACAATTAAACTTATTTTATCCCTAAAGAAAATTCAGTTTTAAAAAATAGCACAATAGTAAACGCTTAATATCAATGTCAAACCCCAATGCGCGAAGGGTCAGAACACCAAACAAAAAACGCCAAACACCAAACGCCAAACACTAAACAATAAACCACAAACATTTAATATTGCGTACACACATTCTTCGCCTCCGTAAAAAACTTCAACGCATCCCATCCACCTTCTCTTCCAACACCACTATTTTTAATACCTCCAAATGGAGTGCGTAAATCACGATGCAACCAGCAATTGATCCACACAATACCGCTTTCAATTTTTGCTGCAATATGATTGGCTTTAGAAATGTCTTGTGTCCATATCGTACAAGCGAGACCGTAATCTGTGGCATTTGCCAATTGCAAAGCTTCTTCAATAGTATCAAAAGGTTGTAAGGTGACAACTGGTCCGAAAATTTCTTCTTGGTTGGTTCTGCAATTCGG
>CANGEZ010000194.1 GCA_947452875.1 Chitinophagaceae bacterium | reverse complement strand
TCACAGTGTTGAAAAACTTTCTGATTGTATCACTTTTTCTGATTTTCTCTTTCCTTTCATCTGCTCAACAAAATACATATTGGCAACAGCATGTGATTTACAATATCGATGTCACCTTAAATGATACGGCAAAAGAATTGAATGGATTCATCTCCATGCAATATGAAAACAATTCACCGGATACACTGCATTTCATCTGGATACATCTTTGGCCTAATGCTTACAAAAACGACAGAACTGCATTCAGCGATCAACTCATAGAAAATGGAAATACCGATTTCTATTTTTGTGATGATGAGAGAAAAGGATACATCAATAAAATCAATTTTAAAGTAAATAACAATCCTGCTACAATTTCAGACCATCCTGTGCATCAGGATATTGTTAAATTGATTTTACCAACTCCTTTATTACCCAATTCATCTACAACAATTGAAACGCCTTTTCATGTGAAATTGCCATATAATTTTTCAAGAGGCGGATTTGTTGGCCATGCATTTCATATCACCCAATGGTATCCAAAGCCTGCAGTTTATGATAAAAACGGATGGCATGAAATGCCTTATCTCGACCAAGGTGAATTCTATAGTGAATTTGGCAAATATACCGTCAATATTACGCTACAAGATTCATTCATTGTAGCATCCACTGGAAAACTAATTTCTTCCATTCAACATGAAAATGTAAAAACACTAACCTACTCACAGGATAGTATACACGATTTTGCGTGGTTCGCAGATAAACATTTCATAACAGAACATGACACATTAATGATTAACAACAAAATCATTGATGTAAATGCTTATCACTACCCTTCTGAAAACAATCACTGGAAAAATGGCATCCGCTATATCAAAAGAGCTATTCAAACAAAAAGCGAATGGGTGGGGTTTTATCCATATGAAACTGTAAGTGTGGTGGAAAGTCCTAAAGAAGGTGGCGGTGGCATGGAATACCCAACAATTACATTAATTGACAAAACAGACGATGGCAAAGAATTAGACAACCTAATCGAACATGAAGTTGGTCACAATTGGTTTTACGGAATGCTCGGCACCAACGAAAGAGAATATCCTTGGATGGATGAAGGCATGAATTCTTATTACGACAAAAGATACAAGAGCAAATACTATCCGAGATATCAAAATGAACCCAAGTTCAATAATAAAATGCCTTTCAACTTTGAAGACTTAATGACTTCAGCCATGAGTAGCTTTCATAAAGACCAACCCATAAATACACCATCAGAAAAATTCTCTGCTATCAATTATGGTTTAATTGCTTATAATAAAACTGCGTTGTGGATGCAATTGCTGGAAACACAATTGACACAACCTCTATTCGACAGCGTTATGCAGGCTTATTTTCTAGAATGGAAATTCAAACATCCTTATCCGGAAGATTTTAAGAACACGGCTGAAAGGATTACCAAACAAGATTTGTCGGAGGAATTTGAATTATTAAATACAACAGGCAATTTGTATTTGCCACAAAAAAAAGACATTCGCATAACTACATTTTTCTCACTTAAAGAAACTGAAAAACATAATTATATTTCTTTTATGCCCATGGCAGGATACAACAATTATGATAAATTCATGATTGGGGGTTTGATTCACAACTATAGTTTGCCTGTAAATAAATTTCAATTTATTGTGGCTCCTCTTTATGCTACAGCTACCAAACAATTTAATTATATCGGGAAATCTACCTATACAATATTTACCGGACTACATGATGCAAGATTGACGTTCTCCTTTACAGCAGCGGCTTTCAGCAATAACGTATTTGTTGACTCAACAGGACAGAAAAATTATTTACGCTTCAGCAAATTCGTTCCGAGCATTAAATATGTTTTTGCAAATGCTAATGCTAGAAGTACTACTAACAAATACATTCAATGGAAAACTTTTTTCATAAATGAAACAACTTTGAATTTTAAAAGAGATACCATTCAGCAACTGGATATCATTTCTTATCCTGTCAAAAAAAGATACATCAACCAGTTGCAATTTGTTTATGAGCAAAACAGAAAGCTATATCCTTACAAAGCCGTCTTACTTGCCGAACAAGGTAAAGGATTTTTGAAATTAGGATTCACCGGAAATTATTATTTCAATTACAAAAAGCAAGGCGGCATGAATGTTCGATTCTTTGCGGGCAAGTTCTTGTACACCGGCGCAGAAACTTATCTAAGCAAATATGAAACCGATCGCTACCATTTGAATCTAAGCGGTGCCAATGGAAATGAAGATTATACCTACAACAATTATTTCGTCGGAAGAAATGCTTATGAAGGAACGGGCAGCAAACAAATCATGATTAGAGATGGTGGCTTCAAAGTAAGAACAGAATTACTTAGCGATAAAATTGGAAAAACAGACGATTGGTTAAGTGCTTTGAATTTTACAACTACCATACCCGACAATGTGAATCCTTTTTCTGTACTGCCTTTAAAGTTACCCATAAAAATATTTTTCGACTTAGGAACTTATGCCGAAGCCTGGAAATCAAATTCAACAACACAGAAATTTCTTTATGATGCTGGCTTGCAGTTGTCATTAATGAAGAATACAGTCAATATTTATTTTCCTGTTTTATACAGCAAACCTTATACTGATTACTTCAAGTCAACTATAGGAGAAAAAAGATTTATAAAAAACATTGCTTTCAGTATCGACATTCAAAATATTTCCTTGAAAACATTTGTACCTCAAATAAGCTTTTGATTTGGAACTTAACTACCTCACATATCAACAAATTAACAAGGCTAAATGGGATGATTGTATCAACAAATCCATCAACAAACTTATCTATGCTGAATCCTTTTATCTCGACACGATCTCGGACAATTGGGATGCGATTGTGTTGAATGATTATGATGCCGTCATGCCGTTAATCTGGAAAAAGAAATTCGGCATTAAATATTTATACCAGCCTGCTTTTTTACAGCAAGCAGGCATTTTCTTTTCCAAACAATTAAGTAATGAAGTGTTGCAAGCTTTTATTGCAACGGCTTCGCAACATTTTAAATTTGGTGAGTTCACTTTAAATTATCTCAACTCAACATTGAATCCCGATGGTTTCTTTACCTTAAAAAAAAGAAACAATTTTATTTTTCAATTAGGGATAGCGTACGACAACATTTTCAAAGAATACAGTCTTTACATTAAACAAAGATTAAAGCGAGTTGAGAAATTCCAATTGCAATACATAGTAAATAAAGACTTTAAAAATTCCATCAACATTTATAAAAAGCTATACAAAGATCGATTACCTGATTTCAAAAAAAAGGATTACGATAATTTTGAAATCATATGCAATTACTATTTCAACCTCAACAGATTATTTGTAAGAGAAGTATGGAGTACTGACGGAAACGCAATGTTGGCCTGCGTTGTACTGCTTAAAGATGAAAATAGATTGTACAACATCGCATCATCTATTTTTCCGGAAGGAAAAAAAATATTAGCCAATTATTTTCTTTACGACAATATCATCAAAGAGTTTGCAGAAGAAAATTTAGTTCTCGATTTTGAAGGCTCTGATGTTCCAGGGATAGCTTATTTCTATAAAAACTGGGCTTCAGCAAACCAACAATATCCATTCATCAAATGGAATTTATTACCAGCGCCAGTTAAATTGATCAAACGTTAATACGGCTTTTTGATGTCAAGAAATGCTTCATCAACTTGAATGGCATGCTGATGAAAAGCACTCAACTCTTTGTAGCTTATTTTACTTACAATAAACCCTGATTGTCCTAATCGACTGATATAATCATTGAGTTGATATATTCTTACATGGTCTTTTTGTCCGAATAAATCAGATTGTTTTTTAGGATTATCTATTGTTAGTTCTTCTATAGTTTCCGTAATGGTTTCCGAATAAGGAACCTGCAATATAGCGACGCCGCCTTTTTTCAACACTCTAAAAATTTCACTCATCGCTTTCAAATCATCGGAAATATGCTCTAATACATGATTGGCAATAACCAGATCAAAACTTTGATCCGCAAAACTGAAAGCAGTTGCGTCTTCTGTTTTAATCTGTTTGTCTATATTTTTATAAAAGCCCGGAACCAAATCTGCAGTAACAACTTGTGATTTGGTTATTAAATATTGGTAAATATTTTTTTCTGGAGAAAGATGCAATATTTTTTTATTGTCAATATTGATATGATGCTGTAACATAGCAATGACAAGCCTTTCTCTGGCATTGGATAAGCAATTCGGACAAATAATATTCTTGCCATAACCGGCAATAACATTGTTAATTGACAAAGCATTTTTGTTTTCAGCAGCAGGCCAATCATCAACAAATCGAAAATATTGCTGTAGGCAAACATTGCATGTGTAGCCATGACCTTTGTAACTAAAAAATGAAATTTTGAAAAAAAATCTTTTTACATGAAAAACAAAATTCCTGTATTGGCTTTGTAGCGGATGATAAATTCCGAGTGAGTGTAAAATATTTTTAAACTGAGTGTTCAAAATTATTGAGCGTTGTCGAGTATTTTCTCTGCTATGATTAAATCAATCGGATGGGTGATTTTTATGTTGTTCTCTTCACCGGCAATGATATAAATCTGATGCCCTGCAGCTTCCATAACCGATGCTTCATCTGTAAACGAATCATTGTATTCCACTTCAAAAGCTTTTTTCAAATCAACACTATAAAATGTTTGAGGTGTTTGTACCAACATTACGGTATCTCTTGAAATGGATTTATTTTTTTCTCCATCAATAATTCTCACACTATCTTTTGAAGTAATCGCAGG